>CAMBZT010000010.1 GCA_945872405.1 Chitinophaga pinensis
AAACAAAATGGAAGACAATTCAAATGGAACTACATATTCAGAAAACAATACTAGACCTAAATTTTTTACCATACCAATTTGAGAATCAGGATTTGTAGGTAAGTTAACATTACCAATTCCTTTCAGCATGCCAATGATGGATACTAGAAGCAAACCACCTGCCACTACTCCCATAAGTTTAAACATATTTTCTTTTTGTGGCTCTGTGTCTTTATTTAGGTTCAGTAGCATCAACACAAACAGAAATAAAACCATTATGGCTCCTGAATAAACGATTACTTGAACAATAAAAAGAAACTGTGCGTTGAGCAGGATATAATGACCTGCAATACTGAAAAAGGTAATTATAAGATACAGAACACTGTGCACCGGATTCTTTGAGAATACCACCAGCAAAGCTGTTGCAATGGATATGCCACCTAAAATATATGTTAATATTTCACTCATGCTATTTTTCTAATAAATGTGTTTGACGTTTTGAAGTATCGTATCGTTTATCCATTTTTTCGACAAGAATATCTTTGCCATAAATGAATTTGTCTCTTTGTTGATCAGGGCTCACTATCATATCTGTGAGGAATATTGCTTCCTTGGGACAAGCTTCTTCACATAGTCCACAGAAAATACAACGAAGCATATTGATCTCATACATGGAAGCATACTTTTCTTCTCTGTATAAATTTTCCTCGCCTTTTATGCGTTCTGCGGCTACCATTGTAATAGCCTCAGCTGGACAAGCAACTGCACATAAACCACATGCAGTACATCTTTCAGCACCTTGGTCATCACGTTTTAGAATGTGTTGTCCTCTATAATTGGCAACCACTGGTTTTTTCATTTTAGGATAATCCAATGTCACTTTCTTTTTAAAGAAATGTTGTATGGTGATAAACATACCCTTGATGATGGCCACTAAATAGATTCTTTCAGAAAAGGTCATTTTCTTATTAGAGACTATTTTAGATCTGTTTGTTAATGACTGCATGAATACACTTTTATTATTTTCTATTTTCTATTAATTTTTCTTTCAATCCTTTAAGTCTTATAAATAATCTTTCAAAATCATCACTGCTCCAGTTAATAAAAGGTTAATCACCGCTACAGGAATCAAAGTCTTCCAACCCAAATGCATTAACTGATCATATCTAAATCGAGGCAAAGTCCATCTTACCCACATATATAGGAAAAGAAAGAAAAATATTTTTGCGAAGAATACAGCAAATCCAGCTGCTGCAAGCATGTTCGGATCACTAATCATTCTATTTAAGTATGGGAAATGGTAACCACCAAAATAAACTGTGGCAATTACAGCAGATGAAATAAACATATTAATATATTCTGCAAACAAGAAAAAACCTAATTTCATCGACGAATACTCGGTATGATACCCACCCACTAGTTCGGTTTCACACTCCGGTAAATCAAAAGGAGCTCTGTTTGTTTCGGCAAAAGCACAAATTAAAAATAACAGAAAGCCTAATGGTTGTTTGAATACATTCCAATTTGGAAGAAAGCCTAAAAAGCTACCTGTCTGACCATCCACAATTTCTCTTAATCCTAAGGAGCCTGTCATGATGATGATAGCTAACAGGGATAATCCCATTGCTAATTCATAAGAAATCATTTGAGAAGAAGCTCGCACGGCACCCATCAATGAATACTTATTATTAGATGACCATCCACCAATCATAATTCCATATACACCAATAGAAACAAAACCTAGTACATAAAGAATACCAATATCTAAATCTGCAACTTGCACACTTAGTATTTGTCCCATTATTACTACGTTAGTTGTCCATGGGATTACAGCACTTGTCATCAATGCAGTAAGCATGGCAATACAAGGAGCTAGGATAAATAAAAATTTCTCTGAAGCGGCAGGGATGAAGTCTTCTTTAAAGAACATTTTTCCTCCATCGGCTATTGGTTGCAATAAACCCCAAGGTCCTGCATTGCTTGGTCCCATTCTATCTTGAAACCATGCTGCAAATTTTCTCTCCCCATAGGTAGCATAAGCAGCAATCCCTAAAGAGATAGCGAACATTACTATTACCAAACTAATTTTAAATATCAATTCTACTTCCATACTTTAATGCTATTGTGGTTTTGCGGTGTTTTCCAACGCTTTATATTTATGAGTAATAGGTAGTTCATAATGATTTTGTGAAATCACTGAATCTCTAGAAATATGAGCAGGACCTTCAATTACCCAATTTTTCACCTCTTTTTTATCAAAGCGACAAGTGTTACAAATAAATTCTGTCACCTCGTTGTTTTGATCTTTTCTCGCAGTTACTCTAAGTACATTATTCTCACTCATCCATAATACGGATTTACCTGAGCAATTTGCTGTGGTACATTCTCTATGTGCATTCAATGGTTTGCTAAACCATACCCTACTTTTAAAACGAAATGTTCTGTCGGTCAATGCACCTACTGGGCATACATCAATCACATTTCCTGAAAATTCATTATCTACAGACTTTTCTAGGTAAGTAGAAATTTCTGAATGATCGCCACGACCTATGATACCATGCTCTCTTTCATTGGTTAACTGATCGCCTACCATCAAGCAACGATAACAAAGAATACAACGATTCATATGCAACTTTATATGATCTCCAATATCAATTGGATCAAACTTTCTTCTTTCAAATTCATAACGAGTAGTAGACAATCCATGCTCATAACTTAAATCCTGTAATGAACATTCTCCAGCCTGATCACAAACAGGACAATCTAAAGGATGATTGATTAGAAGCATTTCCACGATTGATTTTCGAGCATCCATCACTTCTTGACTTGCTGTATTTTCAACCACCATACCATCCATCACATTAGTTGAGCACGAAGCCACTAACTTAGGCATTGGACGTGGATCTTTTTCAGAACCTTGCGTTACTTTGACTAAGCACGTACGACATTTACCACCACTACCTTTCAAAGATGAATAATAGCACATCGCTGGTGGAACAATTTTACCGCCTATACTTCGAGCGGCATTAAGTATGCTTGTTCCTTCTTCTACCTGTGTTTCAATTCCGTCTATTGTTACTTTTATTAAAGCCATAATATTTTAATTACTATATCTGAATTAACTAACCAGTTCAAATTTTTTGGTGCTTTCTAATAATCCATAATTTCTTTCCATACAAAGTTTTGGATTTTTTACATGCCATTCAAATTCTTCTCTAAAGTGACGAATCGCTGAAGCAACTGGCCATGCAGCAGCATCACCCAATGGACAAATGGTGTTTCCTTCAATTCTACGTTGGATGTCCCATAATAAATCTATATCCTGTATTGAACCTTGTCCATGTTCCAATTTATGTAAAACTTTCAACATCCATCCTGTACCTTCTCTACATGGCGAACATTGACCGCAACTTTCATGATTATAAAAACGAGTAAAATTCCAAGTATTTCTTACGATACATGCATCCTCGTCATAGACAACAAATCCACCTGAACCCAACATAGAGCCAGTCGCAAATCCTCCATCAGCAAGACTTTCATAGCTCATCAATCTTGCATCACCATTCGCCGTTTTATAAAATAATTCTGCAGGAAGGATGGGTACAGAAGATCCTCCAGGCACCACTGCTTTTAATCTTTTTCCATTAGCCATGCCACCACAATACTCATCAGAATTTAAAAATTCATCTACTGGCAAACCTAAATCTATTTCATAAACACCTTGTCTTTTAATATTGCCACTTGCAGAAATCAACTTAGTGCCAGTACTTTTTCCGACACCAATTTTGGCATAATCATCGCCACTATTGTTCAATATCCAAACTACCGCTGCAATCGTTTCCACGTTATTGACAACAGTTGGTCTTTGCCATAACCCTTTTACCGCTGGGAATGGTGGTTTCATTCTTGGATTACCGCGTTTGCCTTCTAGTGATTCAATTAAGGCAGTTTCTTCGCCACAGATATAGGCGCCACCACCCACTTGAACATATAATTCTAAATCATAACCAGAACCCAAAATATTTTTACCTAAAAAACCATTTGCTTTGGCTTCTGCTATTGCTCTTTCTAAAATAAACGAGACCCACATATATTCTCCTCTGATATAGATATAAGAGACATTTGCACCTAATGCAAAACTAGATACAATCATTCCTTCAATTAAAAGATGAGGAATTTTTTCCATTAAATATCTATCTTTAAAAGTACCTGGCTCACTTTCATCTGCATTACAAAGTAAGTGACGCGGCACCCCATCTGGCTTAGCCAAGAAACTCCATTTCATACCAGCTGGGAATCCAGCACCGCCACGACCTCTTAAACCCGATTTTTTAACTTCTTCTACAATTGTTTCAGGAGTCATAGACTTCAATGCTTTTTCTACAGAGGAGTAACCACCTTTTTGGCGATACACATCATAAGTATTGATGCCTGGGACATCTATATGTTCTAATAATAATTTTTTGCTTGCCATATTTATTTAATAAGCTTTAAAAATTTTAAGCTTTACTTCTTAAGTCAGCCAATAAAGTATCTATTTTTTCTTCTGTCAAAAACTCTACAAAACTATCACC
This sequence comes from Chitinophaga pinensis, assembly GCA_945872405.1. Lineage (GTDB taxonomy): Bacteria > Bacteroidota > Bacteroidia > Chitinophagales > CAMDFR01 > CAMDFR01. The sequence continues at coordinate 4,554 of CAMBZT010000010.1, forward strand.
TAATTGCAACATCGGTGCATAACCACATGCCCCTAAGCACTCAACAGTTTTTAAAGTAAACATTTTGTCTGGCGAGGTTTCCCCTACCTTACAACCAATTTTTTTCTCAATATATTCGATGGCTTTTTCTGCACCATTCAAACAACATGGTCCAGTTCTGCATACTTCCAACACATATTTCCCAACAGGTTTTAAATTATACATGCTGTAGAATGTAGCTACTTCAAAAACTTCAATGGCTGTGATGTTCAATAATTGAGCAACATATTCCATCACAGGAATACTTAACCAACCCTCATTTTGTTTCTGAGCTAAATGTAATACCGGTAATAAAGCAGATTTCTGTTTACCCTCTGGATAATGTGTTTGAATCTCTATTACCTTGTCCAAAACTTCTTGTGGAAAGGGGATTTTGGCAGTAACATTACTCACTCTAATATCGTAACTATGACTCATTTTATTTATTTAATATCTTTAAATCAATTCCGTTTTTTAACATTATCATGCATCTAATTCTCCAGCTATTACATTCATGCTACTCATGGTAAGAATAGCATCTGAAAGTAAAGCACCTTTAATCATTTCAGGATATGCTTGATAATATATGAAACAAGGTCTTCTGAAATGCAATCTATAGGGTGTTCTGCCTCCATCACTCACTAAATAATATCCCAACTCACCATTACCACCTTCAACACTGTGATATACCTCACCTGCAGGCATTTTCATTTCGCCCATCACTATTTTGAAATGGTAAATCAAAGCTTCCATATTATTATATACTTGATCTTTTGGTGGAAGATAAAAGTCTGGTAGATCTGCATGATATTTTCCTTCTGGGAGATTTTCATAAGCTGCTTTGATGATCTTTAAACTTTCCCACATCTCTTGCTGACGAACCATGAATCTATCATAGGTATCTCCTTGTGTCCCCAAAGGAATTGTAAAATCGAAATCATTATAAGAACAGTAAGGATTCATTACCCTTACATCATAATCAACTCCTGCTGCTCTCAAGTTAGGTCCAGTAAAACCATAGTCTAAGGCACGTTCAGCACTTATTGGTCCGCAATTAATAACACGGTCCATAAAAATTCTATTTCTCTCTAAGAGATCAGAAAACTCCTGTAGTCCTTGAGGAAAATCTTTGAGGAACTTTTTTAATTTGGTATGGAAAGTAGGAGAGAAGTCACGTTCGAAGCCTCCAATACGTCCAACATTCGTAGTCAATCTCGTTCCGCACGCTTCTTCATATAATTCATAAATTTTTTCACGCCATTGAAAAATATAAAGGAAACCCGTCATTGCACCGGTGTCAACACCAATCACTGAATTACAAATAATATGATCTGCAATACGCGCCAACTCCATTATGATAACACGCATATAATCCACGCGCTTAGGAATATCTGCTTGTATCAACTTTTCTACCGTTAACTGCCATCCAATATTATTGATAGGAGAAGAACAATAGTTTAATCTATCAGTGATAGGAGTAATCTGATTGTAGGGTCTTCTTTCTGCTAATTTCTCAAATGCGCGATGTATATAACCAATTGTTTGTTCCGTAGAATGAATTCTCTCGCCATCCATTTGTAAAACATTCTGGAAAATACCATGAGTGGCAGGATGAGTAGGTCCTAAATTTAATGTGGTATACTCTCCAGAAATACTATCTTTTGAATCACCGCCCTTCGCAGCCTTATTGTTATTCGGTATGTTTGCTATATCGTTCAAGTTCCTTTTAATTTGAAAATTTATTTAAATTGATATCTATCTTCCAAAGAAATGATCATCCTTATCCGTTCTTGTTGCATCCTCAAGTGGATATTCCTTTCTCAAAGGATGATAATTCATATGATCTACATTCAATATTCTTTTCAGGTTTGGATGTCCTTCAAACTTGATTCCATAAAAATCGAATGCTTCTCGTTCCATCCAATTGGCAGTATCAAATAAAGTTGTTGCAGTAGGCACCACGCAATCATGTTCAGAAAAAAATATTTTAATTCTTACACGAATATTATTTACCAAGCTATGCAGGTGATAGGTCACCCCTAACTCTTTGCCCTTGTTGTCAGGATAGTGAATGCCACACATTGTAGTAAGAAAACTCATTTGCAATTCAGAATGTTCTTTTAAAAACTGCAGTAGGGAAATAATAGATTCCTTGGTGGTTTCAACACATAGCATACCATAGGTCTCTTCGCAATGCAATAGTTGTTTGCCCAAATGAGAAGCAATCTGTTCCTTTAAATAATTATTATCTATTGTTATCATCTTATTTGATATCGTAACTTTCCATTAATGCCTGATATTCTGGTTGATTTCTTCTTCTTAAATCTTCATTTCTTGCTAAATCTTGAATTTGCATGATACCATCTAGGATCTGCTCTGGACGTGGTGGACAGCCGGGCACATAAACATCTACCGGGATAATTTTGTCTATACCTTGCAAAACAGAATAGGTATCGAAAATACCACCACTACTAGCACAAGCACCTACCGCAATCACCCAACGTGGTTCAGCCATTTGCTCGTATACCTGTTTTAAGACTGGACCCATTTTTTTTGCAATGGTACCCATCACCATTAATAAATCTGCTTGACGTGGCGAGAAACTCAATCGCTCCATGCCAAATCTAGATAAGTCATAATCAGAAGCCATGGTAGCCATAAACTCTATTCCACAACAAGAAGTAGCAAATGGCAAAGGCCATAATGAATTTGCTCTTGCCATGCCTACTACCTTAGAAGCACTGGTAGCAAAGAAACCTGGACCTTCATAGCCTGGAGGCGATTTAACGATATTTGTCATTTATTATAAATTAATTTACAAATCTAATACTACTTCTTTCCTTATTTATCCCACTCTAAAGCTCCTTTCTTATAGACATAAGCGAAGCCGATCAGAAAGAAAGCAACAAACATTACGACGGCCAAAAAGCCATGTAAACCGAAATGCTTAAAATTGACTGCATAAGGATAGAAGAAAATAACCTCCACATCGAACAACACAAATAAAATGGCGGTCATAAAATATTTCACGGAGAAGGGCACTCTAGCATTTCCTTGCACCTCAATACCACATTCGAAGGTTTCATCTTTGATTTTACTTTTCCTTTTAGGACCTAGAATATGAGTCAGTATAATGGTTGTTAAAATAAATCCTAGCGCAACTGCCATCTGAAGGATGAGCGGAAAATAGTTACTGGGTGTTTGCATACAATACTATTAAGTTAGTGCAAAAATATAATATAAAAGCTAGTATTAAAGTTTTATGTCAAAATATTTATAGGCAGAGTGTGGATTAAAAATTGAGATAAAATATAGAGCCATGTATTTCGAGCGGATAATTCAATACAAGTATTTATTTATAGGGGTTTTGTGTTTGGATGATGACTTTGTAAATGCCAAAATCTGCATGAAAGTCCGGCATTAATTTGGTACTGAACAAATCCAAAATGATGATTTGCTAAATCGGTTTTATTGTTATGTATCAATACATTAGGTAAGGTGATAAAACCTCCTTTGAATTCGGACGCTACAAAAAAGTACTTCCAAACATCTATTCTCAATCCAGCTGACGCATGAATGCTCATGCCTGAAAGGTGAAAACGATTGTCTAATCCATAGTCTAAGACTTTCACATCTGTTTTACAGATGAGCATTCCTATTCCGAAACCAACATTTGCATTGATTCGAATAATATCTTTTTCAGTTCTGAAAATAGGCGCTAAATAACCTCCATCGATAGAAACCAGATTTAAGCCATTGGTATGTTCAAATCGTAAGAAGTCTTCAGACATCTTCATGTTGGTGGCATTATAATTCCCTTGATATTTGATCGATTTTGATGCGTCGATAGTGCCGCTAACATTGGCCAATTGATCAGGTACCATCACATACTTCATATGATCCATGCCGGCTGTTACAAAAAATCGTTTTTTAATAAAAAAGCCTAAATGCCAATTGTATTGTGGAATAGAGGAGGTATTTGGATTAAAATAGAGCTTCCAAGAAAAGGGTGAAGGTCTGTCTTTAGCTATCAATTTATCTACCGTAAAATCATAGCCTGGTCCTTTGAAATGTAAGTCCGACTTACCAAACCAAGCTCTGTTATAGCCCCATGACATCCAAATTCGTTGATTGTAAAAGGAGTCGGCTGTCTGAAACCAATGCACCTTTTTGGCAGGATTATTATGCTCTTTTGCCTGCAATGCTTGCGAGATGAAAAGAATGCAACACAGATAAAAGAGAACTCTTGATTTCATGCTGTAAAGTTATCCAAATTTCAAGGATTTACTTTTTTTCTGTCCTTCATGAGGAAATAGAGATTAATGAAGATGATGGCCAAATTAGTTATGATAATTGGAAAAGAATAATGTAGCATATAGCCATAGATTATAAAGAGGGCACAACCGATGCTGTTGACCACGCGAAGCGTTTTAATATCTTTCATCAGGAAAGAAAGCAATACACCAAGAGAAGCGGCATAGCCCATGATTTCAGTAGGATTCATAGTTTTTTAGTTGTTTGAAACGCGAAAGTAGACTATACCTGTGAATATTTCTTTGACTTTTTGGACGTATTTAGCGCTATCCGTTTATAGTCCTTCCATTTCATGCTGTGGGCTATCACTTCTATCACTCACGCAAAACAATTTTAATATTGATAGAATGAGTTACTATTTTATTGAATCACAATTTTTTATTGGAGATAGAATCGACAGTATTTTTAAAGGATAGAAATAAGTCTAGATTAAAATCCAAATGCGTAGATGAAATGGAAGTTGCGTGAGAGACTGACAGCACTACCCTGTAGTGCAGAAGGCACGACCCCAGTGGCTTTTGCACTGGGGGCACGCCCAATAAAATAAAAAATTATTGATTTTTACCTTTGATACTAAAATCAAATTTGTAATAGAAAAGTGGCAGAAAGCCTAATTGATATACATCTTGCACAGGGTTCGCACCGCCGACATAGGAGATTCTCAATAGATTTTTATTACCTGTTACGTTTACTAGATCTATTCCAATTTCGTGAGTCATACTTTTTTTAGTGTTTAAGGTATAATTGAGTTTGAGGTCAAATCTGAAATAGTCTTTAAAATGAAGCGAATTTCTTTTAGAATCTATTATGATAGGGTCTTCTGAAAATTGAGATGCCGCCAAATCATAAGGTGAGTAATTGCGACCGCCACCATAAGTAATTTTGCCGCCAATGCCAATTACATTCTTCCTTTTCTTACCCCACTGAAACTCTTTGGTGCCCAATAAATTCATCACATAGTGATTATTGAAATCGGTATTTCTCCAGATGCCATCGCTGCCGGTATATTTCGAGTCGAAAAGCGAGCCCGAAAACATGATAAACCAATGATGGGTAAAGAACTTTTCTATTGTTAACTCAATGCCATAATTTCTTCCTTTGCCTTTATTCTCCAATAAACCAGGAAAGAATCTATCGAAAGTGCCGCCTTCATTAATTAAACTGTAAGAGCTTAAAAAGGTATCCACCGGAATGTTGTATAAATTCTGATAATAGGCTTCGAACTTTATTCTGACATCTTTTTTAAAGAATATATCGTAGGAAGCTACCACATGAAAACTTCGAGAAAAATCAAGATTTTTATTCGCTAAATAGTTTTTTCCGTCGGCACTTTGCGACTGTAAGAAGTAAATATAGTAGGGTTGTGTTTGACTATGAAAACCGACACCTAAACTCAAACTTTGGTTATCGCGCATCTGATATTTCAATCCTGCTCGCGGTTCAATTGACCATGAATTATTTAGTGTAAACCATTGTCCATGTATACCTGCATTCAAAGTTACTTTGGCCCCTATGTTAAATTTAGTTTGAATATAAGGTTGAAATTGATAATGCATTCCTCGATAATTGATTCTATACTTCCATTTAAAAGTTGATTCATTCAAAATGCTATCTACATAACTAAAGTGTAAGAGGTCTGCAATCACTCCATATTTTACAGAAGCAGTTCCACTTATTTTTGTGTTATTAAAATAAGTCAAGGTCACTTTAGATTCTTGAAATTTATAGTAAGATTTGTCATAAATGGTATCTAATAAAAACTCATTGATGGAGGAATCGATATGTCGAATGTATCGATCATATTTATTATTGATGAACTGAGTCGAGGCGGCAATACTAAGTTTTGCATAAGTTCGATCGCTTATAGGTTTGAGATAACTAAAACCTACAACACCCATTTTGGATTTAAAATATTCGTCTTGATTCTGTAAGCTATAGATATCTCTTTCTGGTATTTTATCATCGCTTGTCACCAAATTTACCTTGGCTAATCCTCCTAATCCAAAGAAGGAAATAGTTCCTCCTTTGCGTTGAGGGAAATTTAATTTAAACTGAAAATCTTGGTATTTGGGGATTGCTTTAGTACCAATATCTATTCCCATTTTTACGAGTAAACCAAGTGTTGCGTATCTGTAGTTGAAGATAAAAGAAGATTTCTTTTTCTTGTTCAGTGGTCCTTCGAGAAAAGCCTCCGCACCTAAAGCACCGAATTGTGCACTTCCCTCATAAGTTTTATCATTTCCAGTTTTCATACGTATATCGAATACTCCAGCCATAGAATTTCCATACTCGGATGGAAAAGCGCCAGTCATAAAATTTGAATTTGCTAAGACTTTATTGCTTAGCATCCCTACAGGACCACCAGTGCTACCTGCCACTGCAAAGTGTGTAGGATTTGGAATGTTGACACCTTCTAATCTATACAAAATACCAAAAGGTGAATTTCCGCGCACTACAATATCATTTCTTGAATCATCTGTTCCACTCACTCCTGCGAAATTAGTCGCCATTCTAGCGGGGTCTCCTCTGCTACCCGCATATCGATTTGTTTCTTCAATAGTAAAACTATGGGCACTGACTGTTGCCATTTCATTGATTGATTCCCCTTTTTTGGATCCAGAGATAATCACTTCGGCCATGGTGCCTGAATTTTCCATTTCTATATTAAGAAGTACTTCTTTAGATGCGTTGATTAACACGTTTGGCAACATCACTTTTTTATATCCAACCAAGGAGGCTGCTATATTTACCCTTCCAACAGGAATATTCGCTATGCTAAAATAACCATGATCGTCTGTTGATCCCGTGCCTGTTAACTTATTTTCTGTATACACCGCAATTGTCACGAATGTTAAAGGAGCTTGTGATTCTTTATCTACAATAGTTCCTCTAATATTTTGTGTGATGTTTTGCGCTAAAGAAGTTAGACAGAAAAAAAGGATGAGTGTAGTACTTGTATAAATTTTCTTCATAAGTTGGGTTGTGTTTATAAAGATATTGTTTTTTATATTTGAAATAGTGCAAAAAAAACCCTCCGAGTATTCGGAGGGTTGAGGTATAATTTAAAGCTAAAATTATTTAGGACGATTAGCGAAATATAATTTTTTCTGTGGTTCTGTTAAAATCATCATTAACTTATCTAAATATGTTTTTTGCTCAATACGAACAGCTGTTTTTAATTTCTCAGTATCTTTAATGCTAGCAGTTAAAGAAGCTTTTCTTGTACTATAAACGTTCATGATGGCTTCTACCTGGGGTGATTGTTGAGAAGTTAAATGAACAACGGTATTAACCTTAGCTAATTGTTTAGTAACTTCTGGATTAGAAGCCAATAAGGAAATAAGTAGACCAAATGTCATTAATGAGGTAAGGAATATTTTTTTCATCGTTAAATTTTAAGATTTGATTTATTAATGACACAAATATATATCAATTGGTGCAGAATCCAAATTAATTTATGCTAAACCAGTAGGGCCGCCGAAATTCATCGGCATGTTAGGATAAATTTCATGTTCAATTATTTCTCCATGCATTTCTTCGTACTTCTTAACGTTTTCTGCCATTGCTCTCAATAATCTTTTGGCATGCTGTGGTGTCAGTATGATTCTTGATTTTACTTTAGCCTTTGGCAGACCTGGAACAACTTTTACAAAATCGATGATGAATTCTTGATTGAAATGACCGATGATTGCTAAATTTGAATAAATACCTTCAGCAATTTCCTCACTTAATTCAATATTGATTTGTTGTTCGTTTGGATTTTTTTTATCGTTTTGCATCTGTTTAAAATATTTTGATATAGAGGGTAATTTTATAAGATTAGCATTGCATCACCATAGGAAAAGAATCTATATTCTTGTTTCACTGCCTCTTCGTAGGCTGTCATTGTTAAATCGAAGCCGGCAAATGCAGAAACCATAATTAATAAACTTGATTTTGGAAGGTGCATGTTTGTAATCATACAATTCGCAATACTAAACTTGTGAGGGGGGTGAATAAAAGTATTCGTCCAGCCTTCTGCAGGTTTTAACTCGTCGTTTGCAGTCACCGCAGTTTCAATAGCTCGCATTGAAGTCGTACCAACCGCACAAATTTTCTTATGATTCGCTTTAGCTACGTTTACAAGATCGGCCGTATCCTGACCAATTTTGAAGTATTCTGCTTCCATTTTATGTTTCGTTAAATCTTCTACATCTATTGAGCGAAATGACCCTAAGCCAGTATGTAGAGTTACCTCTGCAAAGTTGACACCTTTTATTTGTAATTTTTTATACAACTCTTGAGAAAAGTGTAATCCTGCAGTAGGAGCGGCTACAGCCCCTTCATGTTTAGCATAAATGGTTTGATACCTTTCTTTATCGCTTGGTTCTTCTTTTCTTCTGATATATTTAGGAAGGGGTGTTTCTCCAAGAGTGTGCAGTATTGTGCGGAATTCATCCTTTGTACCATCAAATAAAAAACGTATTGTTCTACCTCTTGATGTTGTATTATCAACTACTTCTGCTACTAACATATCATTTTCGCCAAAGTAAAGTTTGTTTCCTACTCTAATTTTTCTGGCCGGATCTACTAATACATCCCAAAGCAGGTTATCGTTGTTTAATTCTCGTAACAAAAACACTTCGATACTAGCTCCAGTCTTCTCTTTTTTTCCAAACATACGTGCTGGAAAGACTTTGGTATTGTTAACGATTAATAAATCGTCTTCATTGAATATTTTTAGAATATCTCTGAAATGTTTATGTTCGAATTTGCCGGTCTTTCGGTCAACAATCATCAATCTTGAATCTTCTCTGTTGGGAGTTGGATATTGGCTGATTAATTCTTTAGGTAGCTTGTAATCAAATGCAGATAATTTCATTTTTCTTTAGATTTTATTTTACGGAATAAAAGTTGAGATGCAAATATAGGCCTTCTATCAATTTTCACTTGATAAAAGATATTAAATATGTCTAAGTTTGTATTTTATCAGACAATGATTTTCAAAGTAATTTCACAAAGTACCGTTTTAGCTACAAAAGAACTTTATAACAATAAGTTGAGAGCGTTGCTTTCTCTTACTGGTATTGCTATTGGTATTCTTTGCATTATATCGGTATTTACAGCTGTCGATTCTTTGGAAAGGAATATAAAAAAGACCATTCAGTCTTTTGGTAATAATTTAGTTTTTGTAGAGAAGTGGCCTTGGGAATTTAAGGAAGATTATCCATGGTGGATTTATTTGGGTCGACCAAATGTATCACCCTCAGAGTTAAAATTAGTGCAAGTAAAATCTAAGTTAGCAGCAGCAGTTGCCTACCAAATTTTTGCTTCTAGTACAAAATTAGAATCTGGTGATAATGTTGCAAATGGTGTTTCCATTTCTGGTATTTCGGAAGATTATTCTAAGCTAAAGGAATTTGCTTATGCTGATGGAAGGTTTTTTTTATCTAATGAATTTTATAGTAATCAAGGGGTGGTCATTCTTGGAAATTCTATCTCCACTGTTTTATTTCCAAATGACAGCTCAGCCATTGGTAAATATGTCAAGTATCAAGGTGATAAATTAAAGGTGGTGGGAGTTTTAAAGAAGGAGGGGAAGGACATTTTTCAAAATTCAAATGATAATATCGCTTATGTAACCACTGGCTATTTACTCCGATTTATCGATCCTAAAAATACGAATGTGCAGCAGCAGTTATTAGTAAAGCCTAAAGAGGGAATTGACCTAGAGGAACTAAAGTCTGAGTTGACCGGCATTTTGCGATCGACTAGAAGATTGGGTCCATTTGATATTGATAATTTTGCTTTGAATCAGATTAGTATGATTACCTCTATTTTCGATCCAGTATTTTTAATTTTGTATATTATTGGTTTTATTATAGGTGGTTTTTCCATTCTAGTTGGTGGTTTTGGTATCGCCAATATTATGTTCGTCTCTGTAAAAGAAAGAACCAGTTTAATCGGAGTTAAGAAGGCTTTAGGTGCAAGGAATTCTTATATTTTGATAGAATTTCTTATTGAAGCAATTCTTCTTTGTTTGGTAGGTGGGATTATTGGATTAGCCTTAGTTCTTGGATTGTTTAAGCTTGCCAACTATGGCATGAGCAGTGGTAGCGATATCAATTTTGAGTTTGTAGTTTCTACAAAAAATATTCTTATCGGCTTATTCACCTCCATTTTCTTAGGTATTGTGTTTGGTATTATTCCAGCATTGATGGCATCAAGGTTGAATCCTGTTGACGCAATGCGAAGTACTTAGCTTTTTTCTTCAAGGAATTATATAACTATTGAGTTGGGCTAGTGACAGGCATGCCACACCTGGCTCTTCGCATACGATGCCACCCGCTAGATTTGAAAGTATGGCAATGTCATGAATTGGAATTTTGTTTGCTACACACAATGTTGCCACACTTATTACTGTATCACCGGCACCACTTACATCTACAATTTTTCTAGCATGTGCAGGAATGATTTGATGTTCTCCGGCTTTATTCATGTAGAATGCGCCATGTTCTGATAGGGTGATAAACACATTCTCACAGTTTAGTCTTTCGAACAATATATTGGCGGCATGAAGCAGAGAATGTTTGTCAGTTGGATTTATATCAATGTCGAGCGCTTCTTTTACTTCTTTTAGATTTGGTTTAAAAAGAAATACATTTTTGTAGGCAAAGAAATTCTTTTTTTTTGGATCTACCGTGATGGGTATATTTTTTTCTGATGCAATCTGAATAATCGATAGAATCAAATTTTCTGTTAGGACTCCTTTATTATAATCTTGTAATACTATTACTTTGATTGGGTGTGTATCTAAGCATTTTTTAATGCCGTTTAGTAAGGCTACCTCTTCATCATGAGAAATGTCAGTATCATTCTCAATATCGCATCTAACAATGTGTTTCGTTTCATTGATAACACGTATTTTTTCTGTACTCACTCTATTGTTTGAAAAGAGAATGTATTCTGTTTTTATGTTTGCTTCTTCTATAAGTTTTTTGATGTGTGAAGAGGTACTATCAGTGCCAATAACTGAAGCAATAAATGGTAAAGCTTCTAATGATTTTAAATTGGAAATAACATTACCAGCACCACCTAATCTTCTTTCAATTTTGTTTACTGAAACTATAGGAACTGGAGCTTCAGGGCTTATTCTGTTTACAATTCCCCAATAATAGGTGTCCAACATTAGATCGCCGATCACCAATACATTGATACCTTTAAAATCTGATACAGAACTAGGGTGCATGCTTTTTTTGAATTATTTCAGTTTAGACAAAGATTGTTCAATTCTTGACATTGCCATTCGTAGTTTTTCTTCTGATGTTGCATACGAAAAACGAATACAATTATCGTCCCCAAAGGCATCGCCACTTACGGTTGATACCTTTGCATCGCTGAGTAGGTACATGCTCATATCATTCGAATTTTTGATGATTGATTGACCATCAGTTCTACCAAAAAAACTACTGATGTCAGGGAAAAAATAAAAAGCACCTGTGGGTAAGTTTGTTTTTACTCCAGCTATTTTTTTTAATAGTTCGTAGACGATATCTCTTCTTTTTTGGTAGGCGGCACACATATCTTTAGTAGGTTGCATATCTCCAGTCATCGCAGTTTCGCCAGCTTTCTGAGCAATGGAACAGGTACCACTGGTAAACTGACCTTGCATTTTTGTGCAAGCTTTAGAAATCCATAGTGGAGCAGCGATATAGCCTAAACGCCATCCTGTCATAGCAAATCCCTTAGAGAAACCATTGACGATAACTGTTCTGTCATACATATCGGTTAATGTAGCGATACTTACATGTACACCGATAAAATTGATGTATTCGTATATCTCGTCAGAGAGTATAATAATTGAAGGATGCTTTCTGAAAACGACAGCAAGCGCTTCTAACTCTGCCATTGTATAAACGGCACCAGTTGGGTTGCACGGCGAACTGAAAATGAACAATTTACTTTTAGGAGTGATTACCTCTTCCAGTTGTGCCGGAGTAATTTTAAAATCATTCTCAATATTGGCAGAAACCTTTACCACCTTGCCTTCTGCTAAATGAGTGATTGCGCTATAGCTTACCCAATAAGGTGCAGGGATGATAACTTCATCGCCAGGGTTAATCAAACTTAGCACTGTATTAGCGATAGATTGTTTTGCTCCTGTAGATACAACTATTTGATCATTTGTATATGTTAAATGGTTATCTCTTTTTATCTTTTCTACGATTGCTTTCCTCAAATCTAAGTAACCTGGAACTGGTGTATATTTGGTAAAACCCATATCTATAGCACTTTTAGCTGCTTCTTTGATATGAATTGGTGTATCGAAATCTGGTTCACCTAATGTTAAGTCAATGATATCTTCCCCTTTGGCTTTGAGCTCTCTGACAAGTGCAGCCATTTGAAGTGTTGCAGATTCTTCAAGCGTTGCTATTCTTTCTGCTAGCTTATCTAACATATCTTTTCTCGTTTGTGAACTGTAAAGGTACTATTATAAATTTATTAAGGAAGTATCCACGTTTTTATTTAGTTTTAAGGGTCAAAACCAAGCATCGTGATAGATACAAAACCAAGCATAACAAGCATTGCAGAGCTAGCCTCTAAATTTATTAATCAGACGAATCGGCATATTTTTCTTACAGGGAAAGCAGGAACGGGAAAGACTACGTTTTTACATCATATTATCAAGCATACACATAAAAAGGCAGTGGTGGTGGCACCGACTGGCATTGCTGCTATTAATGCAGGTGGGGTGACTATACATTCATTGTTTCAATTGCCTTTTGGAACCTTCTTGCCACAAAATGTTTTTCTTAGTGAAAACATGATGGAGGGTCGAATTAATACGCCAGAATCTTTTATACGAAACTTAAAGATGCAGGATCGAAAGCGCCGACTATTAAGAGAAATTGAGCTGTTGATTATTGATGAGGTGAGTATGCTTAGGGCAGATTTATTGGATGCTTTGAACACCGTGATGCAACATATCACAAAAAAAAGAGTGCCCTTTGGTGGCGTACAAATTTTGTTCATTGGTGACATGTTACAATTGTCGCCAGTTGTAAAGGATCATGAATGGGATTTATTAAAATCTTATTATGACAGTATCTATTTTTTTGATGCCCTAGCGTTGAGAGATAATCCGCCTATCTATCTTGAGTTGGATAAAATTTATCGACAGAGCGACCAGGAATTTATAGATATCCTCAACAACCTACGAAACAATACCGTGACATCAAAAGATATTGAAATATTGAATCGTCATTATGATCCCGATTTTCAGCCTGTTTCGAACCAGAATATTATTACCTTGACTACCCACAATAAAAGAGCGGATAGCATGAATCAGCAATCCTTAGAAGAGTTGCGTGGAAAGTCATATAATTATACAGCTATCATTGAGGATGAGTTTTCTGAATTCAATTATCCAGTAGAAAAGGTGATTTCGCTAAAAGTGAATGCACAAATCATGTTTATTAAAAATGATACCGCAGAAGAAAAAAGATTTTTTAATGGGAAGTTGGCTACCATTATTAATTTATCGGAAGATGAGATAGAGGCGGAGTTTGAAGGAGGCAAGGAAACGATTAAAATTGAGAAACATCGATGGGATAATATTCGATATCGCTTGAATGAAACTACCAATGAAATAGAGGAAGAGGTACTTGGCTCTTATACGCAATACCCTATAAAATTGGCTTGGGCTATCACCGTACATAAGAGTCAAGGTCTGACTTTTGAAAAAGCCGTAGTAGATATTGGAAGGGCTTTTGCACCTGGACAAGTATACGTGGCTTTGTCGAGATTAAAGTCTTTGAATGGCTTAATTTTATTGTCGTATATCAATGAGAATTCAATTTCAATTGACGAAAAAATAACCGCTTTTGGGGAGAAAAAGGAGTCTGCTTCATCGCTGCAAAAAATTGTGGAGGAAGAATCATTAAGCTATTTGGAAGAATACGTAGTAAAGAGTTTTGATTTTATGTCATTATACTATGCAGTGAGAAATCATGTAGAGGAATATGCAAAGGATGAATTGGTAAATGATGCAATTTTTGAATCATTCACCTCATTGCTTAAAAACAATATCTATGGTATGGCTCAACATTCAGAGAAGTTTGTGCGCCAGTTGAAACATCTGTTTGCACTCAAAGAAATGAGTTATATGTCTACACTACTCGATAGAGTTAAATCGGCTAAAGAATATTTTTTACCTCTTCTACAAGAAAATTCAAGTTTGGTCTTAAAGCAAATAGCAGAGAATAAAAACAATAAAAAGAAAAAGACATACATCAACGATTTGCAAGTGGTAGATGCAGCCATTTATAAACAGATTGAACAAATTAAAAAGTCTGAGGCTATCCTTTTTCATACTCTAGAGAATAAAGAATTCACAAAAGCAGCTGCAGATTTTGCCTTAAATCATTCCGTAAGAAACGAACAAATAAAAACCACTATAGGAGAAGTAAAGATGACGATTCACACGTTAAAGAGTCCTAAAGTGGATGGTGGGAAGAAGGAAAAAAAAACTGATACAAAAAAGATTAGTTTCGATTTGTTTAGCAGCGGAAAAAGCGTCGAGGAGATTGCCTTTGAGAGAAAACTTGCAATTACCACTATTGAAGGACATTTAGCTTATTATATTGGACTAGGTTCCATTGATGTTCTACAATTTATTTCAGAAATTCAATTAAAACAAGCCATGGATATCATTGAAAAAAATCCTAATTTATTTTTAGGTGATTTGATGCCTTTGTTACCAACTGGCTTCACATACAGAGACTTAAAAATGGCAGTAGCCCATTTTAAATTTAAGTCGGATATGAAAAGCGTCTAATCTGGGGATTTCATGATGAGTAGGAGGATCCTAGCACTTACATCCTTTCGGGAACTTCAATGCCAAGCAATCCCAAACAATGTTTAATCATACGTCCTGTGAGTGCAGATAAAGTGATTCTAAACTCCTTTTCTTCTTCAGTAGCTGCTGCTAATACGGGACATTCGCCATAAAATTTATTATAGGTCTTAGCTATTGAATAGACATAGTTTGCCATCACAGAAGGATCATATTGTTTAGCAGATTCTGCCAGCACTTCAGGCGCTTTATATAAAACCGAAAGTAATTCTCGCTCTATAGGTTGCATTGTGTAATGGATGTTGTTCAATGTTTTTACTTCACCCCCTTTACGAAGAATAGACCTGATTCGTGTATAAGTGTATTGAATAAAAGGACCAGTAAAGCCATGAAAGTCGATAGACTCTTCTGGGTTAAACATGATTCTCTTTTTCGCATTTACTTTTAAAATATAAAATTTCAAAGCACCAAGACCAAGCACACGATACAAATTTTCTAATTCCGTTTCGTTCATGCTACTCACTTTGCCAAGCTCAATTGTTTGTTGTTTGGCAATCTCAATCATTCCATGAATCATGTCATCCGCTTCAACAACAGTCCCTTCGCGCGATTTCATTTTCCCACTTGGCAAGTCCACCATACCATAGGAGATATGTTTGATACCATCAGCATAGGGTTTACCAGCTTTTTGCAATGCCAATTTCAACACTTTAAAATGATAATCTTGTTCGCTTCCTACCACATACAATGAATCATCCATATGGTAGTCGTTATATCTTTGTTCTGCAACGCCTAAATCTTGTGTCAAATAAATGGAAGTGCCGTCAGCTCTTAGTAATACTTTCTCATCCAATCCATCCTCTGTTAAATCAACGACCACAGCGCCATCCGAACGCTTTTTGTAGACCCCATTTTTCAATCCTTCCAATACGATGTCTTTGCCGAACATATAATTCTCAGACTCGAAATATACTTTTTCAAAATCTATACCTAAGTTATTAAATGTTTCTTCATGGCCTTTAAAAACCCATTCATTCATAGTTTTCCAGAGATTGATACTACTTTCATCACCGGCTTCCCATTTCAATAGCATTTCTTGTGCCTCTAACATGATAGGCGCATTTTTTTCTGCTTCTTCTTTTGAACTGCCATTGGCTACTAAAGTTTCGATTTCGCTTTTGTAGACTTTATCAAATAATTGATAATATTTTCCAACAAAGTGATCGCCTTTAATACCTGCTGTATCAGGTGTTTCGTTATTGCCTAATTTTTTCCAAGCCAACATCGATTTGCAAATGGCAATGCCTCTGTCATTATAGATATTCACTTTTACTACTTCATCACCGGCTGCTTTTAAGATATTGGCTAAGGAGTAGCCTAACATCATATTTCTGATATGACCAAGGTGTAAAGCCTTATTAGAATTGGGTCCTGTATACTCTAGTAAAACTTTTTTATGCGTAGGTTTTAAAAATTCGTAACAAGTATTCTCCTGCAGATGATTGAAAAATGATAACCAATATGTATTGCTGAAAATAATATTCAGAAAGCCTTTCACGACATTAAAATCTTCAATCTCTTCAATGTTATCTTTTAGGTACTGACCAATCTCATTGGCTGTTTCTTCAGGATTTTTTTTAGAAAATTTGATCAATGGAAATACGGCAATCGTAATGTCTGCAGTAAAATTTGCATTCGTCTCCTGTATGATGATTTGTTGATCCTCGAGTGTATATTGATAGAGTTTTTCAAAGGCCTCTTTTGTGCCTTGAGTCAGTAAAGTATCTATTTGCTTGAATGCGTTCATTATTTGTTTTCTTGCTTTTCTTGTTGTTCCTGCATGATTTGCAGTTGATCATTGTAGAGATTATAATAATAGTTTGAG
This sequence comes from Chitinophaga pinensis, assembly GCA_945872405.1. Classification (GTDB taxonomy): domain Bacteria; phylum Bacteroidota; class Bacteroidia; order Chitinophagales; family CAMDFR01; genus CAMDFR01. The sequence goes on from CAMBZT010000010.1 coordinate 21,605, forward strand.
GTACTCTCATCACCAATTTGCTTACAAATATCGCCAGCCATTTTCAAATTATTCATATTGGTTTCATCCGCTGCAATCATTTTTGTTAAAGCATCATAGCCTTCATTTTTCTTACCACTGCTAAAATAAAGTTGCGCTAGATACATCGAATAATTGGCATTCGTTGGATTAATGGCAGAGGCATTTTCAAAGGCACTGATGGCATTCACCATATCATTTTTCAAAAGATAAGCAGAGGCCAGATTCCCATAATTTTCATCATTCCCATTGTCCCATGCTACTGCCTTTTTAAAGAAGTAGATGGCTGAATCCGCTTGCTTTGCTTCCAATGCCAAGTAGCCTTTATAGTCATTTTTTTCTGGATCTCTTTGTACAATTGCACCGATGGGCGCACCACCTGCATAGACTACATGAATAGAATTTTTTGGTGGCCAGAAGTTTTTATTGCGCAACAAATCACCATCTAAAAAAGCGGCATAGTAAAAGGCATAATCCCAATCATCAATCGAACGACGGTAAATTTTAGAACCAGAAAGTTTTACCTTTTTATCTTTTAACTCTTTCTTTAAATAGGGACCAAAACTATCCCACATATTTGATGTAACAGTTACTGGTTGATCTGTTTTACTCAAAACTTCTTTCTTAAACCAATCCGCACTTTCACTCAAACTCACCGACCAATAATCCATTTCATAATTTCCAAAGGCACCTTTATTGCCTCCTACTAGCTCGTTGAAGTATACATAGCAATGTTTGATATTGCTTACGATAAACGCCGCAGGGAATAAACTTCCTATCACAATAAGAGCTACCACGGCGTATTTCATTTTTATATCCTTGAATAAATTCATGATGTATTCCCAACCTAATACTGCCATAATCACCATGTATGGATAGCAGAATATAACGTGACGCCAGCCTGTATGCACATTGGCATCTACTTTAATGATATACAGAATAGGGAAGAAGGCACTGAAAAGTGTTGCTAACACTAGTTTTGGATTTGTGCTTGTTCTATTCTTCATATACAATAAAAAGAAGGAGAGAAATCCAACTAAGATGACGATAGGAGTGGTGATGAAAAGCAACTTAGTTTGATAATACCATGGTAAAGCACCAGAGTCTGTCAACTTACCTTCAAACAGCTGTTTTAGCGTGATAGGGAATTTAGAGGTTTGTAATAAATCTTCAAAAATTGGAACATAAACAGGATCGGTTTGTCCATATGGCCAAAAGAATAAACCAATGATATAGGCACCAAAAAACGCCACACAACCTTTTATGATAAGGTCTTTGGTATTTACATTTTTGTCTTTAAGGAAGAATAAGTGATAGAACCAAACAGCAAACGAGAAAGCACCAAAATAGGCAAAGGTTAAGAATCCACCATTACGCACATTCAAAGCCAAACCCACACCAATCATGATTCCTATAATATTGCTCCAACTTATTTTTGGATACTCCATCAGGAATAAAAACATAAAATAAATCGAGATGGTACTGTACACAAAGAAGGGAATATCTCGAGGGTTCATGGCTGCATGTCCTATAAAACAAGGCGAAATACATAGCAAAGCCATGACGCCGATTCCAAAATGATAATTCCTCATCTTGGCTCCAGTGAGTCCCGCGAAAACAATGCCAATAAACGATAATATCGCTAATAAATAGTGACGAATATGATGATAGGAAAGGTCTGCATAGATATAATCAGGATTATACTTGCTGCCAATTTTGTTGGGCGTTCCTGGATCTGCGCCAAAAATTTTCGCCACCCCATAATTTACCATATCAAACATATTACGAGCTTTCCAGAACTCATCCATTGGAATTTGTCTATAGGTGGTGTCCTTGCCAAAAGAGGTATAATAGTCAACAAAGGTTTTGGTATAAGGCACATGATATCTATCATCGGCATTGATACCTGTATTCTTTGCTAGAATCAATAAAAAGATAAAGATGATGACGCTCGCCAACATAAAATGTACTCTTGCATCATTTTTGAAGTCCATATTTTTAAAGTCAAAGGGCGGAGCTGTTGGAGCAACAATCACTTCTTTCTTCACTTCAACTGGATTCGGAACTGTCTTTTTTGTTTGTGCCATTGGATAAGTATTTAAACTCTTAATCGCAAAAATAATTGATTTGAGGCATTCTTGGACAGAATTAATTAATGTTTAATAACGTTTATATTAAAGCACATTCATTATTTTTGTATTTGTACTTAAAATTATCATCAATGTTGAAAAAAGTTTTTAAAGGAATTGGGATCTTTTTATTTGTGCTAATCATTGCATTGGTTTCTTTCCCTTTTCTGTTTAAATCTAAAATTGAAAAAGCTGTGAAAGCGAGTATCAACGATCAGTTGAATGCAACTGTATTTTATGGCGATGTAGGCATTTCGATTTTCAGATCATTTCCAAAACTATCATTGAGTATTGAGGATATGACTATTGTTGGGAAAAAAGAATTTGCCGACGATACATTAACTTCTATCAAAGAATTGGACCTTGCGGTAGATATTATGTCTATTTTGAAAGCAGGTCAGGTGATGAAAGTGCTTGGTGTGTCTATTAATGAAATGAAGCTAAATGCGATTGTACTGCCAGATGGTAAAAGCAATTGGGATATTATAAAACCAACAGATGAGAAGTCCATAGAAAGTCAGCCATTAAAACTTTCACTCAAAAATATCAAACTAAAAGACGCTAAGATTGCCTACTCAGATTTGCAAAGCGATATGTTTGTTGTCGTGAATCATTTGAATTTTGAAGGTGGTGGCGATTTTGGTCAAGATATTTTCAAGTTTGTAACCAACACAAGTATTGATGAACTTAGCTATCAATCGAGCAATGTTAACTATCTGAATAAAGCAAAAGTCTCTTTAAAATCTGATTTTAAAGTAGATCAGATTCAAGATAAATATAGCTTTGAGAAGAGTCAGTTAAGCATCAATGATTTGATGCTCAACTTCGATGGTTATGTAAAGTTATTTAAGGATGCCACAGCATTGGATTTGACATTTGCTGCCGATGAAACGGATTTTAAAAATTTACTTTCTTTGGTGCCTTCTATCTATGCAAAAGACTTTGATAAAGTAAAAACGGCAGGTAAGATAGAATTGAATGGGATGGTAAAGGGAAAATATACCGATGCTTCTTATCCCTCTTTTAGATTGCATGCAAAGATCAATGAAGCGATGTTTCAATATCCTGACTTACCTACCAAAGTAAGCAATATCAATGCTTTGGTAGATGTCAACAATGAGAAGGGTGGAAGCTTAGACAATACCACCATCAATATTCCAAAGCTGCATGTAGCCATCGACAACGAACCTGTAGATATGGTTTTGTTTGTGAGCTCACCGATGAGTGATCCTTATATCGATGGTAAAGTGAAAGGTAAAATAAATCTTAAAAAAGTACCAGAATTTTATCCTATCGAAGGTTTGAAAAAGCTAGAAGGAATGATGTTGGTGGATGTACAGGCAAAGGCAAGAATGAGTCAGATTCAAAAAGAAGATTACCAAAATGTGTATGCCGCTGGAACAGCTGATATCACCAACTTGATATATGAATCTACTGATTTAGATTGGCCAGTACATGTTGCGAATATGAATTTGAAATTCAATCCTAAAACGGTGGAGATGACAGGTTTTAATGGCAATATTGGTAAGAGTGATTTTCATGCAACAGGAAGTTTAACGAATTTCTTACCTTATATTTTCAGTAATGATGTTGTCAAAGGTAATCTAACCATGACCTCTGCAAATGTAGATTTGAATGAAATCATGGGGACTGATGCTGCACCAGCAAAAGCAGACGCAGCAGTTAGTTCAGAGAGTAGTGTGATTGAAATTCCAGGCAATATCGATTTTAATTTAAATTCAAAAATCGCAAAAGTTACATTTAAAGATATTGTGATGAGCAATATGGTGGGCACTATTTTGATTAAAGATAAAACCCTAGATATTTCAAATTTGACGACTAATCTCTTAGGTGGCTCATTGCGATTGTCTGGTAAGTATGATACCAAAGATATCAGCGATCCGGCTATCAACTTCAATTATGATATCACTAGTATTGATTTTCAGAAGACTTTTGCAGCAGTACCAGGCATGCAAAAATTAGCGCCCATTGCTAAATATTTGAATGGTTTGTTGACTACAAATATGAACTTAACCACCAAATTAAATCCAGATTTAACACCTGATTACAATACCTTAACAGGTAATGCGAAAGTTAAGATAGATTATGCTAAACTTGTTAATTTACCTGCTGTTCAGAAGATTGCAGAAGTCACCAAATTGCAAATGCTCAATCCATTGGAGATAAAAAATGCATGGACAGAATTGAAGTTTGCAAATGGTAGAGTGAGCATAGAAAAACCTTATGTGATTAAAGTGCAAGAATATGCAATGACTATTTCTGGTTCTAACGGATTTGATAAAACCATGGATTATAATTTGTCTATCGATGTACCTGCAGATAAATTAGGCAATGCAAAATCTGTAGCACAAGGATTACTTGCCAAAGTACCGATTCCCGGGCTTAACGGCTTATTACCAGATGTATTGACTTTTAATTTAAAGATTGGTGGCACGATAGAAAAACCAACAGTTACATTAGGTAAAATGACAGCAGGTACCAATGGAAAATCTATTCAACAACAAGCCACTGAAACCATCAAACAAGAAGCAACAAAAGTGGTGGATGATGTAAAAGATAAGGCACAACAAGAAGCGCAAAAACAAATTGATGCCGCAAAAATCGAAGCGCAAAAACAGCTTGATAAAGCAAAAGCAGATGCCGCCAAAGCAGCGAACGATCAGCTGAATAAGGCGAAGAACGAGATTAAAAAGAATATTAAACTACCTTGGTAGATTAAAAAATAAAATTTGGAACCATGATTTGGAAAACAAAACCAACACCCGAGCAATTAAATGAGCATACACCAGAAAATATGTCTACACATTTAGGCATCGAATTTATGGAGGTGGGCGATGATTATCTAATAGCTAGAATGCCCGTGGATAAAAGAACAACGCAGCCCTTCGGTATCTTGCATGGTGGCGCTTCGGTGACATTGGCAGAGACACTTGGTTCAGTGGCTGGTGTGCTTTGCGTCGATCGGTCAACACATCGCGTGGTTGGTTTAGAAATCAATGCCAATCATATACGTTCAGCTACCAAAGGCTTTGTTTACGGCACTTGTACGCCAGTGCATCTCGGCAAAAAAACACATATCTGGAGCATACATATCAAGAATGAAGAAGGCAAATTGGTATGCATCAGCCGAATTACCTTGGCAGTTTTGAGCAATAGCTTGGGCGAATAATTCTTGATTTTTTTGGGCAGCTAGCTATGCAAAGAAAACCTGCATAGCTATCCCGTTTTTTGCAGTACAAGGTACTGCTTTCACCCGGTGCTGCGGGCATTTCGTTCAGTAGCGTGTGTGCTAATAATTCTAGAATTTGTTGTGATGAGTATATAGCATTGAAGTATCTAACTTAACTCAAAAATCTATGTGGTAGGTGGAAATTCAAACACCTACTACTGTAGTAAAATATTTTTATTATTCAAATCTGAAGATTTGATACCACACAAACATTAGTCAGGAGACTACGCTTATCATGAGGAAATAAAATTATTATAGAATCACTATTTTTTTAGAGATAATAGTGGTTCCTATTTTAAATTTTAGAATATAAATTCCATTTGAAAGATTTGATGTTTCTATTTTGCTGGAATGTTGTCCGGAGCTCTTAGATTCTTGTGGGTTTGATAGCACCTCTGTACCTAGATAATCATAAAGGCGAAAATCTATATTCATTTGTGATGGTAAGGAATAATCAATCATAAAATAGTCCTTGGCAGGATTGGGATAACAATGGATGTTGACCAAAGGATTAAATTCTTCAACACTTGAACTTGATGGAATGCAAAGTCCGGGAATATTTGCATCAAGCCATTGCAATCTGATGCCAATCCAATTCTTGAGTGAATCTAATTCTGCATAATAGGAGGTTGCAACAGGTCCATAATCAGGTGCTGGCCCACTAATACCAAGAATAGGCCACTTTTTGAAGTGTCTTTCTTGCGCATTTTGAACAAGAGCACCCATGCTATCAATGTATGCAAAAAGATTTGTGGTATCAAGAATGGATTGTCTATAATCTTCGTAGGTGCAACGTAGTTCGTTTGTGAAATTGCTATCTTGCAAAAGACGAATATACCAACCCGTAGAATAATTATCGGTAAAGCAATCATTAATATGATGCGCCCATCCAGCGCCGTCATAGCCACCAAAGATGGGACACATATCGATGCTTTTCCAAGCCCAGTCGAAATCCCAAACTGGTCCTGCGTTTAGTTTACCCCCATTTGAGTATTTATCTTTATTAAAAAATACACTCTTTTTAAATCCATCGGCACTTCTTGCTACTTCGTTGACAATAAAATAATCTATGAAGGATTTAACGTCCATAAAATTTCGGTATCCTGTTATAGGATCAGAAAAATTGGGGCTATAAAGTGCCGTTTCTAGGCTATCTATATAAGAGGCTATATAGGTTTTTTGAGCGGGTTGAATGGCAAACTCATCAGGATATTCATATACAAAATGAACGTCAAAACCAGGATGGTCAATGGGTGAATAATTGGATTGAAAACTGTTGTTAGTATTCCAATAGTTCTGTTGAAGGATATAGCCACCTGTTAAGTCATTGTCAAGTGTGTCAGCTGCTGTTAATTTTGCTATATCAACACGGTTAGCATCCCTTTTTATTTTTTCTCCAATTACATAAATACCTTTATAAGAGCTGTCGAGAAGTACCTCACAAAGTTGCGCTCGTATGCTATAGTTTCCCATTTCTCCAAAAAGTTTGAAGGACATTAGATTTTTGAGAAGTGAACGGTCATTATAATTTGATAATAATACCCAGTCGTTTTCTGCAGGCATTCCTAAAATGGAAACATTGTTATTGGCTCCAATGGAATCGCGTGTTTCAATTCCATACGGATTCTGTGGATAGTAAGCAGATGTAAGTCCACGAATTTCAATTCCTATATTTCCACTGTAGATATTTGCGCTATCGCTAATATGTGTAATGTTGTCCGGACCATTGTATTTAATATCCATCAAGCAATTCACTTTTGTATCTTCGATAATGGTTTGACCTAGTGTGTTAATCATTACGATAGGCAATTCAGAGCTATCAAGCGTTACTGTTCCCATGTCTTTTACACAAATTTGAAAGCTACCTCTGGCACCACCATATCCAAAAACTTGTATGTAAATGTTTTCACCAGGAGTAAGGTCATAGAGCAACAGAAAAGAATAATAGCCCATACCACCATCATCATCACATCCTACAATACGAGCATTGGTGCAAGAACTGTCTGTCCAGATTGCCAAGCCGGTATCATTTATATCTCCGCTGTCGGTTTCAAAACTTAAATTGCCAGAAGGAGGAACCTGCATTGTAAACCAAATATCCCCACCTTCATAAACTGAGCAATTGGGAATAAGTCCAGCGCCTGGGAAGCCTATATTGTTTGTAAAAATACATCCATTTGTATCAATAGGAATGGCAGTGCATGGATGACTTCCAGGCAGTAAAGGCGTATTACAGTCTCCTAGTGACGAGAAAACGTTACCAGTATCAGGAAAAGGACCATCTTGGAAAACCAAATTCCATGACGAATCCTGCAACTCATAAGAATGCTCATTTTCATACGAACTAGCCGTATAAATTAGATCCAAACTATCTCCGTTACAGACGGAAAAAGTAGCAGAACTTCCAAAACCGCTTGCGCTGTAGGTTCCAGCAGAAACATTATTGATGAACAATTGAAGGGTGGCACCATCCCATCCATCACCATAGCTGTCGTGCATAAACAGTCTATAGGTGCAGCATTGTGCATTTAAGTTTGTACTCGAGAAACATAAAAGAAAGAAGAAGCTAATTTTTGTCATTATTTTATTCATAAAGGGATGTCTATTTTTTTGTATTTAAAAGCATCCGCGTTGCAAATGCGGATATAGTGAAAACCAAAACTAAAAAGCGTAGATTTTGCATTTGTAATGCTTATAATTTTAAGCCGTTTTTATTGCCTTTCACTATCACTTCAAAGGCATTTGCGATGAAGCCAAAACCATAGCCAGCCATCTGTGTAAGGCAAGTACCGATGCTATAGATTCCGACTTTTATACTTTTGTTTTGTATGGATGAATCGACAAAAATGGCTATCAAATAAATTTTATAAAGTGCAATGGGGATGAACAAATACCAAGGGCAACAGCAGGTACTGCAAAAATACAAAGCGATGAGTGCCCAAAAAATGGATTTGATAAAACCGATGATAAATAGAGAAGGAAAGAGATGCGTGAGTTTGAGTTCTTCTTTATGTCTGCTCCAAACATTAATTCGTGCCGCTCCAAAACGAAATACTTGTTTGTAAAATTGATTGAAGGTACTTCTGCGTTTATGGTAAACAAAGGCTTCTGGAATAAGATCGACTTTGAATCCTGCTTTGATAATGCGAATACTCAACTCAATATCTTCACCACATTTAAATGTACTGTAGCCACCCACTTGTTCAAATGCTTTACGTGAAATACCCATATTAAAACCACGAGGATGAAATTGACCAACATGTTTTTTCTGTCCTCGAATGCCACCAGTGGTGAGCATAGAAGTCATGGTATAAGAAATGGCTTTTTGCAACACAGTAAAAGAATGATGAGCTGCATCGGGACCACCATAAGCATCTAGATAATTGCTTTTGAGTGCGGCATCAACTTTAGCAAGATAATCGGGAGGGAAGATGCAATCGCTATCTAAAAAAATAAAGTACTCGCCCTTAGCCTTTGTGGCACCGAGATTTCGAGCCTCGCTAACGCCTAAATATTCTTCGTATAAAAAATGTAAGTCTAATGTATTGTAATATTCTTTGACATATTTTTCGAGACTTTCACCCGGTGTACCATCCGCTAAAATAATTTCGAAATCCTTGAAGTTTTGATGCGTCAAGCTTTCTAGACATTCGATGACTTCGTCGGCACGTTTAAAAGTAGGAATGATGATAGAATAAAACATATTCAAAGATAAAGATTGCAAAAAGAAAACCCATGATAAAAGCTACCATGGGTTTACAGATTTATTTTTTGATTGCCTATTTAGGAAGGCTATTGATATCGAAAGGAACTCTCTTGCCATCTACATATTTAGTCACAAATGCATCTTTAATACCTAGTTTTTTAATGTCCATGGTACAAGCTTCTGCGCTTCTAGGATCTGTAAAATACATCACTACATATTGATGTGAACCATCTGCTTCAATATTGCCTAAATATTTATCTGAGCCAAAATATTTGGTGATATCAAAGAATTTATAATTCCCAATTTGAACGCCATAGGATTCGCCTGCAGGTAATTTTGTCATGCCTACTCCGTTTTTCAAAGCTTCTGCTAACCTGTTTTGTAACGCTGCTAATGAGTCGTTACATTCTTGCATTTTTTTATCAGTACTGGCTTTTAATTGAGCAAGTTCTGCTTTGGTATTTTCTAATTCAACGTCTCTATCTTTAATAGATTTAGTATAGTTGTTCACCATACTTTTATATTTTTCTGGTTCCTTCTTGAAGGTCTTTAACTTTGTTTTGATCTCTTTTTTCTCTTCTTTGGAAAGTTCAGTAGTAGCAGCTGAGATCGTCTGGTTGAAAATTAAGACAGAAAGCAATGCAATTAATATTTTTTTCATTTTTATGGGTGTTGTTATAATACAAAGATAGCATACATTTGTTAAATAAAAGTAGGAAAACAATGTCATTAAATACCATCAAAATAGGGAATGATACTTTGCAGATAAAGATAAAATCATTAGGGGCAGAATTGTGCAGCATATATGATTTAACAGACAATACAGAACATTTGTGGCAAGCAGATCCATTGGTTTGGCCATGGCATGCCCCTCTTTTGTTCCCAATAGTGGGTGTGAGCGAAAACGATGAATTGCGTATAGATGGTAAAAAATATATGATGCCCAAACATGGCTTTGCCCGTCGTACAGAGTTCAATATTCTTCGACAAGAGAAAACATCGGTAGAGTTTATGCTTTCATCAAGTATAGACTCACTCAAAATTTATCCTTATGCTTTTGATTTATGGATCAAGTATAAAGTGGAAAATAACGAGTTGCATATCACCTATACCGTTCAAAATACGGGTGAAGAAATGATGTTTTATAGTATCGGTGGGCATCCTGCTTTGGCGATTGCTTATCGATCAGGCGAAACCATAGAAGATTATTATATAGAATTTGAGGAAATGGAAACCATTGCGCAGCATCGAATTGATAAAGCTACGGGCATGTTCAATGGGGTGCAAACAGCCTTATTAAATAATGAAAATATCATTCCCATCACAGAATCATTATTTAAGGAAGATGCCTTAATTTTAAAAGAATTGAAGAGTCGCACCGTGTATTTAAAATCCAGAACGCACGATAAATTTGTTCAAGTAGATTTTAAAGATTTTGATTACCTCGGTATCTGGGCCATTCCTGCTGCGAAATATGTCTGCGTAGAACCATGGTTGGGTTGTGCAGATACTTTTGGACAATATGTTGATATACAACAAAAAGAAGCCATTATTTCTTTAGAAGCAGGTGCCATTAATAAAAGTACTTATACTATTAAAATATTTTAGTTTAATTTTGCATTCAAATTTATAAGGCAGACAAATGATACACAACGCTGAAACAATTGTTAAAGAAGAAACACTTACGCTTGAAGAAGTATTAGAAACCAATAATCTTATTGTTTATAACGATGAGGTAAATACTTTTGATTGGGTGATAGAAACATTGGTATCAGTTTGTAAACATACTTTCGAACAGGCAGAACAATGTTCTATGTTAGTGCACTATAAAGGAAAAGCTTCTGTGAAAAATGGTTCTTTGGAAGAGCTAAAACCTTATAAAGATGCCATTTGTGAGCGCGGCATCAATGCTACCATAGAATAGCACTTGAAAGCTTTAGAATTTTTCTGAAGCAATACACTTACTAATTTTATCATTTTATCATTTATCAGTAGTCTTGATTTTTCAACTAACTAGTAATCTTGAATTTCCTCAGGTTCATCTTGCCGAGGAGGATGGTTTATTGGCCTATGGCGGTGACTTAAGACCTGAAAGACTTTTGCTAGCTTATAGGTCAGGTATTTTTCCTTGGTATTCAGAGGAAGATCCTATCCTTTGGCATTCTCCTGATCCACGCTTTGTACTTTTTCCCGAAAAGTTGAAAATAAGTAGTAGCATGCGACAATGGATGAAGAAGCAAAACTATACAGTCACTTTCAATCAAGCTTTTAAATCTGTTATTCAAAATTGTAGTGCTATAGAGCGAACTGGGCAAGATGGCACTTGGATTATTGATGAGATGCAGGAAGCGTATTTATTACTGCATGAGCTGGGTAATGCAATTTCTGTAGAGGTTTGGAACGAAAGCAATGAGTTGGTAGGAGGCCTATATGGGGTTTTATTACATCGTTTCTTTGCTGGTGAGTCCATGTTTTCTAAAGAGAATAATTGTTCGAAATTGGCTTTAATTTCATTGATTGGTCATTATCAAATTTCGTTCATAGACTGTCAAGTCCACACTGCACATCTAGAAAGTTTAGGAGCTGAAATGATCTCAAGGGAAAGCTATTTGGCATTATTGGATGAAGCCTTGTAGGACAATCACAGAAATTTGTTTGAAGAATATTTTTTAAATACATATCTTTGAATAAAGATATTAACTATGAAAAAGCATTCAACAATTTATGTAAGCATTTTTATAATGGGCTTGTTATTTCTATCAAAGCTAAGCTTTGCAGGGGCGGATGATATCATGGGTATTTGGTATAATGATGATAAATCAGCCAAAGTAGAAATCTTCAAAAATGGAATTAAATATTATGGTCGTATTATATGGCTTAAAGAACCATTGAATGAAGAAGGAAAGGAAAAGATAGATAAGAATAATCCAGATGCCTCAAAAAGAAGCGCGAAAGTCATGATGTTGGTCATCTTGAGAAATCTAGTTTATGATGCGGATGATAAAAATTATCAAGATGGAGATATCTATGATCCAAAAAATGGGAAAGATTATAGTTGCAAGTTGACCCTTCTTGACTACAATAACCTAGATCTTCGTGGATTTGTTGGTTTACCAGCCTTTGGTCGAACATCAAAATGGGTTCGCACCACCAAATAAATATAATTCAATTTAATTATCAACAGTCCTATGCATAAATTGTATGGGGCTGTTTTGTTTTTTTTCTTAATCTTGTTGTCTGAGATAAATGAGATGAATTAACTATGAAAGAACTTTATATTATTAGGCATGCGAAAGCAAGCGAAGATTATATCAATATACAAGATTTCGATAGACCATTAAAGTCTCGAGGTATCCTTCATGCACATGAACTTTCAAGAAATTTGAAAGAAAAAAATGTGATGCCTCATTTGATAATTGCATCACCAGCAGCAAGAGCATTACAAACAGCTCATATTTTCGCTCTAAATCTTGATTATCCTCTAGAAAAAATTCAATTAAGCAAAGTTGTTTATGAAGCTTATGTCGAAAATCTTTTAAATGTTTTGGAAGCGGTAAGTGATGAGATTCAAAAAGTTTTTTTAGTTGGTCATAATCCATCTGTGACAAATTTAGCTAATTATTTGTTGGACTCACACACTAATGAAATAGTTACTTGTGGTATTGTTTGTATTAAATTGAACGTTGATTCTTGGAAGAATTTAGGACAAAATAAGCATCAGTTAAACTACTTTATGTTTCCACTCAAAAAGGTCATAGATAAGATTAATGAGGAGAAGTTATTAATAGTATCTACAGATAAATCAATAGACGATGCCCCAAAAATCTGATTTTATCAACCGTGAATTAAGTTGGCTTTCCTTTAATCATAGAGTAATGCAGGAGGCTATGGATAAAAACAATCCATTGTTTGAACGTCTTCGTTTCTTAGGAATCTTTAGCAATAATCTTGATGAGTTTTTTCGAGTACGTGTTGCTTCTGTGAAAAGAATGTTGCCTCTAGGAAGATCCCTCATACAAGAATTAGCTGGCTATACACCGAAACAATTGTTAGACGAGATACATCATCGAGTAATAGATCTGCAGAATGATTTTGAATCAACTTATAATGCAATAATAGCTGAGTTAAGAAAGCAAAAAGTATTTTTTTTAAATGAACATCAATTAAGCAAGGAGCAATCGCTTTTAGTAAAAGAATATTTTGCAGAATCTGTACGTTCAAACATAATTCCAATCATGCTCAATCAGGCAAAGCAATTTCCTGCAATGAAAGAGCACTCAATTTATTTTGCTGTAAAGATGATCGCTACCGCTGGTATCATCAAGTATGCAATTATAGAAATTCCCAATAAGTTATCTCGATTTGTGCAAGTACCTAGCAAAGATGATCGTTTATTTGTGATGATGTTGGATGACATCATTCGACACAACTTGAATGAATTATTTCGAACCTTGGATGCTAAAAATATTGAAGCCTATACCATCAAAATCACTCGTGATGCAGAATTGGATTTGGGGGAAGAGATTGCTGATTCATTTGTCGACAAAATTTCAAAAAGTGTAAAAAATAGAAAGTCAGGTGATCCTGTTCGATTTATTTATGATAAGGATATGCCTCTTGATTTGTATAACAAAGTTAAGAGAGGCATGCATCTGATCAAAGACGATAATCTTATTGCCGGAGGTCGCTATCATAACTTTAAAGACTTTATTGGCATCCCAGATTTTGGGCGAAAAGACTTGGTATATCCGGCCAAAAAACCATTAAACCATCCAGAAATTGATTCGGCAGGTAGTATCATGAAACGTATGAGGGTTGGTGATTTCATGGTGCATTATCCTTATCAATCGTTTAGTTATTTTATAGACTTATTACGTGAAGCAGCTATTGATCCTACTGTTTCATCTATAAGAATTACATTATATAGAGTTGCAGTCAATTCAAAGGTAACCAATGCCTTAATCAATGCAGCAAAAAATGGAAAAAATGTTGTGGTGATTATAGAATTACAAGCTCGCTTTGATGAAGAAAATAATATTTATTGGGCAAAAAAAATGAAAGAAGATGGGGTCAATGTGATCTATGGTGTGAAAGGCTTTAAGGTGCATAGCAAGTTGTGTTTAATCACTAGAAAAGAAAGTGGTAAATCATTTTATTATGCTAATATTGGTACGGGTAATTTTAATGAAAAAACTGCTGAAATTTATACCGATAAAAGTTTTTTTACAACAAATCAAAAAATTGCATCTGAAGTAAAGCAGGTATTTAATTTTTTTGAAGATAATACAAGAAAGTTTAATTACAAGCATTTGTTGGTGTCACCAACAGGGACACGATCGGGTTTTGAGCGATTGATTGATAATGAGATAAAAAATGCCCAAAAAGGCCGTTCTGCTTGCATTTTTTTAAAGATGAATAATTTAGCAGACAAACATCTTATTACTAAATTGTATGAGGCAAGTGCTGCAGGCGTAAAAGTAAAGTTAATTATACGTGGTATTTGTTGTTTGAAGCCAGGAATAAAAGGGCTCAGCGAAAATATTAGAGCAATTGGTGTAGTTGATCGTTTTTTAGAGCACGCTAGAGTTTATATATTTGAAAATGGGGGAAATGAAATTTGTTATATCTCATCTGCAGATTGGATGGCTAGAAATCTTGATTCCAGAGTTGAGGTGAGTTGCCCAATTTACGACTTAAAGGTCAAAAAAGAAATGAAAGACATTTTAGAAATCCAGTGGCAGGACAATGTGAAAGCCAGAATTCATGATGAAGAATTACACAATGATTATAAAAAAATAAGAGAAGGAAAGACCTTTCGTTCTCAGTATGCTACTTACGAAAATTTATTAGGTAAGTTGAAGTAAGCTTAATTTTGTAATTCTCAAGTGCATACAATGAAAATAAAGTTAATCATTTCTTAACATTGCTATATGACTCTAATTGTAACTTTATCTAAGATAAAATCTGGATTATGAATATCTCCCGTTATGCCGCAATAGATATTGGTTCCAATGCAGTTCGATTATTGATATCGAATGTGATTGAAAATGATACGGAAGTGTTTTACAAAAAGTCTTCTTTGATTCGAGTGCCTGTGAGACTTGGGATTGAATCATTTATGAATGGTAGCATTAGTGAGGAGACATCTGATAGACTTGTGGAATCAATGAAAGGATTTTATCATTTGATGAAAGCAAATCAGGTGGTGCATTACAAGGGTTGTGCCACCTCTGCTATGCGTGACGCTAGTAACAGTCAAGAACTTATTCAGCGCATCAAAAAAGAAGCTGGAATTGACATTGAAGTGATTAGTGGTAAACTGGAAGCAGAGATTATTTTCTCCACGCACATGGAAGCCTTGTTCACTGGCTTGGATAACTTTTTATATGTTGATGTCGGGGGTGGGAGCACAGAAATAACCTTGTTTGACAAAGGTGTTTCCAAAAAATCAAAGTCTTTTAACATTGGTACCTTACGTGTTTTGGAAGAAACGGTTACGGAAAAGGATTGGCTTAAAATGGAAATCTGGCTGGCAGAAATAGCCGCGGATTATAACGATTTGTCAATTATTGGCTCTGGAGGGAACATCAACAAAATGTTCAAGATGAGTATGAAAGAACTCGGCAAACCTTTGAATTATAAATATCTTGCCAAGCAGTATAAAGATATTAGTGCCTTAAGTTATGAAGATAGAATGTTGGATCTCGACTTAAACCCAGATAGAGCAGACGTGATTGTTCCAGCATTAGAAATTTATCTTAACGTGATGAAATGGTCTAAAGTTGACAACGTCTATGTCCCTAAAATAGGACTTTCTGACGGAATAGCGCGATACGCCTACAAAGAATATCATAAAGGAAGTAAGTCGCATAAAATTCCTGTTTTCAGTGCCAAAGATTCTAATATCGATTAGCGTAGCAACATATTTTTTAATAACAGCCTTAAATAATAATGAGACAAAAATATCGAAATTTGAAGTTATTAGATAGAAGGCTAATTTCATTATTTTTATTAATTTTTAGTTTAGACACCTTTGCTCAGTATCAAGACAGGCAATGGTATTTATATGATGGTCTTAATACAGTTGTCATGGATTATAATAATGACTCATTGAGGATAGTTACAAAACCTCATTATCCTACTCCTACATATACTTACTCTTCTATTTGTGATTCAACAGGGAAAGTGAGTTTCTTAAATAATAATTTCTCATTAACTGATAGCTCATTTATAAGAGTTCAAAATACTACCGATATTAACACAGATATTTCAGCACCAGTAACTTGGAACGGCCATATCATCTTAGATTTTCCAAATAGTGATAAAGTGGTTTGTGTTAGAACTCTCATGGAGAATATAGGTGCCATGCCTCCATTTGGTGGAGATTATTTTCAAACAAAAGCCTATCTCACCTACATTGATAAATATGAAAATTTAGGTTTGGGACAGGCTGTACCAGGCAAAGAATTAATCCAAGTTGTTGATGATACTTTATGTTTGCCAGTAGCCGCATGTAGACATGCAAACGGAAGTGATTGGTGGATTGTTATACGTAAATTTAGAAGCAATAAATTTTTCATTATCCTAGTAACCCCAAATGGATATTCTGTCAAGGAGCAAGTAATTGGTTTAAATCTTCCTTTGATATATGGCGTAGCAGGCAAATCAATGTTTAGCAACGATGGTAAAACCTTTGTATTTGGTGTTAGCTTGGGAAATAGATTTGATATACCCCCTTGGTATTTTGATGTATTTGACTTCGATAGATGTAGCGGCACTTTTAGTAATCAAAGAAAGATAAATATAATTGATCCTTATGCCGCCAGAGTTCAAGGAGTAGCAATTAGTCCAAATAATAGATATCTATATGTGGGTCTTACTCGAAAGTTATTTCAATATGATTTATGGGCAACAAATTTAGACAGTTCTCGAATTTTTATTGATACTGCTGCTTTTAATAGTTATGTTGGCGATATGCGTTTAGCACCAGATGGTAAAATTTATATTACGCCTTCTTGGATTGGGCATAATTTATCAACCATAGAACATCCTGATAGTGTTGGCTTAGCATGTGGATATAGGATTAACAGTGTTGAACTTGGTTCTGCATGTGGGGCATACTGTTTCCCTAATATGCCTTGTTTTACTTTAGGTGCAGATACCACCGCCTTTGGCTGTGATACAATCAGTACAGTTGGTTTGGACATTGTGAAGGATGTAAAATCAAATATAGTTTTATTTCCTAATCCTGTAAAGGAGACACTTTACATATCATTCGAGCAAACTAATTCGCAATTTGATAAAGTATCTCATGCAATTATTTATGATGAAATTGGAAGTGTTTTGATGGAGCAAGATTTTAATGTAAGTAAGAATTGCTTTGTCAATGAAGACATGTATTCAGTAGATGTAAATTCACTCAATAGTGGCATGTATTTTATCAAGCTTGTCAATAAAAATAATAAACTAATTGCTACCTCAAGATTCATCAAAGCCGAATGATAACAAATCGTGAAAGAGTGTAAATGAAAAACTAAATATTAAACAGGATTCAGCTTATTAGGAGTGAATGTTTTTTATCAGTACTAATCCTTATCTCAACAAAGTAAATTGTCCTTTCTCTTCCACCAAAATCCCATCATAAGAAGTGGCTTTTACGATCCAAACATAAGCCCCTAATGGTTGATTTCTTCCTTTGTAGGTGCCGTCCCACCTTTGATTGATATCATTCGTACTAAATACCTTTACACCAAATCTATCGAAGATGGCAAACTCATTTATCAATTGAATATTTCTTGTTCGCAGAATTCCAAATCTATCATTCACCCCATCTTGGTTCGGACTAAAGGCCGTTGGTACTGTTATCAAAGGGGCAATCTCTACACAAACAGTGTCCACCATAAAGTCTGCACATTCTCCTTCATTTTTAATTGACAAAATCACTTGATAATATCCTGGTCGAGGATAGGTATGTGTTTTATTTTGCGATATTAAATAATCACTGGTAGAGCCATCACCAAAGCTCCATATACCTTTGGTACCGCCCTGACTTTGATCTAAGAACTCAAAAGTTGGATCATTGGGATCTGAACATTGTTCATTAGGAGAAGGAGTGAAGTGCGCAATGACTTCATCAAAAGCAGGCATCCAAATAGAAGTGTCTTCAAAGCAACCTGAATTTAAATCTTTCATTGATAAACTATAATATCTACCTGCATTGCCATAAAACAAGTCTTCAGAAAAAGTATGATGTATGGTGGTCTTGCCCCACTTCACTTCATAATTTCCTGAATCAGGTAAAATCTGAACTGTAGCATAAGAACCTTTATCATAGCACTTCATCGTATCTGTTGCCACTGTATATGTAAATGGAGGGACTACAAAAATTTGCACAGTGCCACTTGCAGGCATACTACAACCATCTGTCAATATTACTCTATAGACAGTACTGCTTAGGTTTGTCACTACGTGGCTACTTCCATTTCCTAAACTGTTATCCCAACTAAAATTATACAAGCCTGATGGACCACCAGCACCTGAGGCGCCAATTCGAATTAATGTATTATAACACATTATAGTATCTGTAAAAGTGGTAATAACATTTAGTGGGGGATACACATTGGTGCTCACCGTTTTTCGTACAATACAATCGCCACTTCCATACGTATACGTAAAGGAATGTAATCCAGGTCCGGCCAGCAGTGGATTGAAAATAGAATCATTAATTAAAGGAAAACCACTCCAACTACCACCGGTAGGTGTGGCTGTCATTACAACTGTGCTATCATAATAACAATAGTTGTTTGCAAGACCAATGATATTGATCACCGGCATAGGATTGACAGTGAGTTTCATCGTATCCTTACAGCCATTCACTGACGAAAACAAAATTCTATGATTACCAACTCCTGCTACAGAAGCATTAAATAAACCGGTAGATGGATTAATGATTCCAGCACCAGACCATCTTCCCGTAACGCCATTTGCAGGTATGTTAAAAGCGGATTGCAATAAGCAAACATTGGTATCTCTTAAATTAGAATTTGCATACACTTCTACTAAAACAGTATCCTTACAACCATTCAAAGAGTAGACTAAGGAATGAATGCCGCTGCCTGATACCTTTGGATCAAAAACACCATAATCTGTAGAATCAACGATACCAGGACCGGTCCAAATGCCACCCCATAAATTTCTGCGAGTGGTTTCCCAACTCAAAAGTAGTGCTGTATCGTTAGGACACTCACTTGGCAAAGGTTCTACTCCAATGTCTGTAAAATAATTATAAATGTTCAAGGTGTCGGTACAGCCTTGATAGACATAATAAATATTGGAAGTAAAATTAGCTCCGCCCATAAATTGTGGATCAAAAATTCCGCGCACACTATCAATAATACCCAAGCCGCGCCATGCACCACCTAAAGGACTTGCGCCAGTATGCAATGATAATGTATCGTCGTTCATTGTTGGACAGGCAGTTCTATCCCATCCTGCCCATACATCATTCACAGTAATGAACATAGAATCTGCACAACCATTCATGGTAAACAACAATCTATGCGTACCTGGTCCTGCAACTAATGGATTAAAAGTTCCCCAATACCAATTGATGATTCCTGGTCCAGTCCAAACACCTGCGTGTGGTGAAAATTGTAAATCAAAAATTCCAACATTGTCGCAGACTGAAGTATCATCAGGAATTCTTAGTGTATCAATATTTATGTTTCTTCGTGCATCTGGACATCCCGGAACTGTATAATATAAAGTATGAGTTCCTATACCTGCTACCACGGTACTATACAAACCAATCACTGAATCGACAACTCCTAAACCACGCCAACGTCCGCCTAGTGGATTCTGACCTGTTAAAATAAATGGAGGAACTCCTGGACATGCTGCAATATCAGAACCGGCAGAGGCTGCGTTTACACTGATGCGCATGGTATCCGAACAGCCATTTACTGTGTACCAGATTGGTTGAACACTTGGCCATACCCACGAAGGATAGAACCAGCCAACACCGCTTCCTGGCACTCCATAGCCAGACCAATAGCCACCAGATGGTGTTGCAACTAGAGGAATTCCTGCATAATGAGATTGACAAAGTGCAGTATCATTCGGCATTACTGGTTGTGGCGTAACAAAAACAGTAAATGTATCATATCCTGCGGGAGCAAATGCATTGGTAACAGTAACATAGTAAGTCGTAGTGACTAATGGACAAACTATATGTGGTCCCGCTGAAGCTGGAATTCCAGCAGACCAAGCATAATTAACCACTCCAGTGACACTTCCTAAAATGTTCGCCGTAAGTGAGGCGCAAGTACCTATGCATATGTTGGTATCTGTGGCAGAAATGACCACACTCAATGGACAAGTATTCATCACAAAAGATATTCCAGTAGAAAGATTCCAAACATTACCACAGGCATCAATAAAAACAGAATTTACTGAGACGAAATAAGTGCCATTCAGAGTTATTGCTGGAGCAAAATTAAGCTGTACAGTTCTTGTTTTTCCAGCTATACATCCTATTGGGAGTGCGGAAATAATGAAAGGAGACATAGTACCACTGATGTTAAAATCAGATGCATCGACCGAGTCACATATCAAATCTTGATCCAACGTGATAGTGATAGAAGTAGCCCCACAAGGTGGAACTACAATTGGAGAAACTATCGGCGTAGCCGGTGTGTTTATGATGCTTTCCCAACTAGCGATCCAACCTGAACAACTTACTGAAGCATCTGTAATAAAATGAACCGTCAAACAGCCACTAGATGCAATGATGGTACCTGGCATGGCGAAAGGTCCTGAAACTGGAATTCCTATCATGGGAGATAAGGTATCAGGACCATCATAAAAGGTGATCACATCTCGCCCCGCCTCAGTACAAAATGAACTGAAATTCATAATGATAGAATCTGCTCCCGGAACACATATTGTAAACGTAAAATTTTCATTATGTCCGTATTCACCTGTTGAAATAGGATTTCCTTCGCTATCTAATAAAATTCCATTGCAGTCTCCAACTAGATTATTTGACATATTATACGTTGTTTGTGCACTAAGACTTAGCGCGCAAATCCATATCAGAATAAAAAGTAAATGTAGTTTCTTAATCAACGATGTATAATTATGTCAGGTGTTACAATTGAATTGCTGATATTCCCTTTTCTATCTTTCAACCAGATTGTAAATGAAGTTGTTTCTGTGGTTCCACTTCCTAACATAAACATGTTTTTTAAGCCAAGTTGAATATCACCCTTGATGAAAGGTGCTAAATTTGGTGGATTCAAGGGTTTGATATAATATAAATCTGGTTTAGTTAGTCGCTTATCTTGAATGTAAACCGATGATGAATCTGCATCATAATATCCAATATCGCCATCGCTATCTTCATAACTAAAAGTTAAGTTGAGAGAATCCGAAAATTCTAATAAATCAGTAGATGAAAAAGATTTAAAGGTGAGCGTGGGTATACCATTCTTATCATCATTTTTTTTACAAGCAGTGCTGCCCAATACGATAAAAGACAACAGTCCAATGAGCAATAAAATATTTACTTTTTTCATCCTACAATAAAAGAAAAATATTGAATAATAATAGGGAGGGACTCTCCAGAAGGAATACTCACTGCCGGATTGACATCATCTTTTATTTTTACTCTAACAAATACCTGAGATCCTGCAGGGTATGTACTTCTTAGATTGGGAAAGCTATATTTATGAGTGAAATTAACAGGCATACCAGAAAATCCTAAGTCAGAAAATGGGGTTATAATTGTTAAAGATGCAGGGAGCGCTGAAGAAAAATTATTTACTGACAATGAAAAAGAAATTTCATTCACAGTGAGCGAGGATGAGTTGGTGATATCATCTAAAAAACTAAAATATAAATCTATATTATCTGACGAGGAAGGTATTAAACACACACCAGCAGTATTTCTGGAGAAGGAAGTTGTACTACCCATCATAGATACATAAAAGCCGCTCATTTGAGGAAGCAAATTAATATTTGATGAGGCATTACCCATGATATCTTTTGCACCATTATTTATCCATGTTGTTAAATTTGCAATGTATTCTTCCTTTTTTGTCAGCCAGTCACTTTTTGGATCAACAACAAGAGGCATCACTCCAGAGATACCATCAATATCTTCTGTTATTCTTTTAATCAACATAGAGTTGGCCGCATCGCCTGGTTTTACTCTATAAAGAAGTGGTGATGTAAAATAATTTTTGATAATTCCTTGATAAACCAAGGAATTATAAGTGCTTTCTATGGTTCTATAATCTGGTTCGAAAGTACCATCATGACAGCCAGAATTAGCGCAAGTTGGTTTGAAAATATTTTCATGTAATCCTTGAATACTAACTGGATCAAGACTATCACTAGATAGACTATCTGGAAGCGGCTTATATTTGTCGTAAGGATTTATAACTGGATCTTTTTTACAAGATTGACTTACAAAACAAAGTATCAATACAAGACTAAAAAAAAGAAAATAATAACTTCTTTTCATAAGATTAAATTCTATCGAACATTGAAACAATACCAGAAGGAATATACCCTGCTGCCTGAATCTGGCTTTTGATTCCTAGCAATTCTGCTACTGTTAAGACACAATCTCTAATATCTCCAATTGGTGTTCCGGCAGAGCCAACACTCAGATTAGAAGGAATACTCGGTCCAGCCATCATACTGAAAACACGCGTAGAATTGGCATCGCTATGGTCATATGCCTTCCAATCATTCTGATCTAAAATAGTATTTCCCATTAAATTTCTTCCATGTTCTGGACAAGCGATGATTGCTGTTTTCCCACTCATGGAAGGAATTTGTGTTTGAATGTAATTCCAGATATGACCAACCGCATGGTCAGCTCTGTGCAACGATTTCAAATAGCCAGTGAAATTAGCATGGCAGCCATCAACAGCACTCAGATTAATAACAGTTAGAGTAGGAGTGAAGGCCTTCATCACCTCACATCCATAACCTACTGTTGTCAAATCGCTATTGTCACTTACCGATGGAAGTGCAATGGTGCCAGCATCTTTTTTTGCAAACATATCTTTTATAAAAAGCTTAATTTGGTATTTTTCTTCTTCAGTATTATGCACCCCACCAATGATGCCTTGCTCAAGAGCAAAAGTGTTATTCAAAAATCCTTGTAGCTTATACATAGGGCTTAACTCTTCCTCCGGATGATATGGCTTTGCATTTCGAATATACGTTTCTCCTTGTGCACCAAAAGTGACACTAGGTGCGAAAAAATTCGCTCCATACTTTGCACCAAAATCTGGATGATCAGAATAATTTAGTAAGGGAATAGAATTGCCAATGCCATTACCAATAAACCATGTTTTTGTAGCAGGTAGATCAAGATATTTTCTGGCATATTCAAAAATGGTCGGATACATTGGCTTCTGTCTTAAGCCTTGTGTGGTAGTGCTAACCCCTGTTAGTAAAGTATTTAAACCAGTATAATGTCCCACTCCTTGAGCGGCTACTTCAGGAAAAAATGTGCCCTGAGATTGTAAAGTAGAACTAAGAATTTTTGGAATAGGTACTGTCCCGGGTAAACCTATAGAAGGGTCGGTACCAAAAACAATCTTATCAGATGGTGGACCGCCGTTCAACATATTAAACATGATATTTCCTTCAAAAGCACTCCCTACCAATCCTTGACTATCTGAAAGATATCTCTGAAGCACAGATTCTTGTTGTCTAACACCTCCAGCAAACAATACAAACACCACGTGTTGAGCTGCACCGGCAGTAGTCTTTGCAAACATACTACCAGATGGCAATATATAGGGTGCTACAATTGATCCAGCGGCAACAATACCAGCGTTTTTAATAAATTCTCTTCTTTCCATAGTTCTTATTTTAAGACTATTTAATAATAAAAATATTCGTCTGAGGTGGCAAAAGATATATAAATAAGCTCAGGGGTAATATTGGGATTTACTTCAATAAAATTGATAAAATACTGTTTTTCGGCTTCTGATGGTTGGCGCAAATAGAAGCGACTATAAGTATCATCAACAAATTTTGGAATGTCCTCACGCATAGTAGACGGATCTGGAATAATAATATCGGCATCATTCATAAAATCGCTCACAATCAATTCATAAGCTAATGATTTATCGCCAATAGATCTGACCAATTGTTCAACAGCATTCGCCTTTGCTTGAGAGATATTTTTTTGAAACAAATTAGAATATAGAACAGAAATAAACTGCTGATCAGTTTTTAATTTTGTCTTATCATGAGCACTATTGTAAATGTTCTGTTGTGTGATGCCGTATTGAGTTTTCTTTTCTTTGTTGCATCCAACAAAAAATAAACTAAAACTAAACAAGAGCAGTAAGTAGGATATTTTTTTCATGTATCGTCGATTAATTAAATTGTGCGTATTCATCACCAGACATAATAGTTCTTTGCAAGGACTCATAATTTATCTTCGCACCAAATTCATTCATAAATATGAATACTTCTGAATCGGTAGGATCTCTTTGTAAAAGAGATAGAAAAGTCCAAATGAGAACACCTTCTCTGAAGGCAGTTGATTGAGTTAATATTTCAAGATAATCTCCCCTTGAATTACCATTCATCCCTAAAATATTGCCACTCATATTATACTCTATCATATTAAAGCCTATAGTAGACTCTTGAGCAGTGGGGAATCTAAATAGTAAATTATCAAAGGTGGAATTAACAAAATTGAATGTATTCATGTTAATGGTTTCGTAGACATAATTATCTAGCATAATTCTATGTGCATCTGCTATATCAATATTTCCTAATCTCAATTCAGCTTTAAGACTCAGTACTTTGTAGAATTCTTCAATATCATCAGAAATTCTAGCTATTTGAAAGGAATCTCCAGAAGATTGTGCTGCAGATAAGTCAGTCAGAGAAATACCAAGTTGTTCATAAATATAATCATCTTCTACACCTTCAATCAAGCGAGCTTTTAAGGTTTCATATAATCGATTATAGTAGGCATACTGATAACTAGTATCTCCTTCTCTAAAAGTGGTATCTGTTTGTAATGAATTAATCAATACGAGGCGCGAGCTTATTGATAAACTATCAGTTTGTAAGGCTATTAAATCACGTTCCATCTCTATTTTTAATGGCTCTCTGCCCAATAAATCTATATAAATACGGTTGATATAATTCTTAACTTTTGCAGTGCTAACATTTTGATAATTTGGTGGATAGTTGGAATCAATGAAAGTATCTTTCCGGCAAGAGGACAGCAAGCTAACTGAATACAAAAAAAATAACAAAAGAGAATACTTTTTCATGCTACCAAAGATAACTATATTTCTGTCAATTCAAAGGATTGATTTTTTTCTTTATATTAATAAAATAGCTCAACGTTATTTTTTACTAAAAATGAATTAAGTTAGAAATAAAGTTAATGCAATAATCCTCTCTTTGTTTATTCTATGTAGATTTGCAATTCATTTTAAAACATCAGTAAATGGGTCAATTTTTTAAGACAGTACTAGCAGTTATTGTAGGATTTCTTTTGTTTACAGTTTTTGGTTTTTTTATGCTCTTGGCTATCGTTGCCTCTGCTAGTAAGGAAAAGAAGGTAGAAATTTCTGCCAATTCAATTCTATTCTTAGATTTGAATTATGAATTGAAAGAGCAGACAAAGGACGGTGAATTGGATGTTACTGATTTATCTTCTATTGCAAAAAAATCATATGGTTTAACTGATGTCACAAAGGCAATTGCTAAGGCTAAGACCGACAAAAATGTAAAAGGAATTTATCTTCCATTAGGTGCTTATTCAAACGGAATGGCAAGTACAGAAGTATTGAGAGATGCATTACTAGATTTTAAAAAATCCGGAAAATTTGTAATTAGTTATGGCGATATCGCCACACAAAAAAGCTATTATTTGGCCTCCGTCTCTGATAAGATTTACATGAATCCAAAAGGATTCATCGAGTTGGCAGGCTTTGGAACTCGCCTTACTTTTTATAAAGGTCTACTAGATAAGATTGGAGTAGAAGTGCAGGCTTTTCATAGAGGTAAATTCAAAAGTGCTTTCGAACCTTTTGTTAGAACAGATATAAGTGACGAGAATAGACAACAAGTAACTGAATTATTAGGTGATGTTTATGGTCATTTTCTTGATGAGGTGAGCAAGAGTAGAAATATTGATAGAGCAAATTTGAACACCTACATTGATAGTCTCATGGTTCAAAATCCTAGAGATGCTTACAATTTGAAAATCATTGACGGTCTAAAATATTATGATGAGGTCTTAGCAGAACTCGCAGAAAAGGCGGGCATTGCAAAAGAGGGAAAAGTCAATTTTATAAAAATGAAAGACTACGCTGAAACCATCAATTCAAGCCTAGAAATTCTTTCAGGCGCTCAAATTGCAGTAGTTTATGCGCAAGGCAATATTGTTGATGGACAAGGAAGTGATGATAATATTGGAGGCGATAAGTTTGCAGCGATCATTCGAAAACTAAGAACAGATGACGCAGTAAAGGCAATCGTTTTGCGCATCAATAGTGGCGGCGGATCTGCCTTGGCATCAGAAATAATGTGGCGCGAAGTCGAATTGGCGAAAAAGAAAAAGCCAATTGTTGTTTCTTTTGGTGATGTAGCTGCATCAGGCGGTTATTATATTGCATGTCCTGGTAATCGAATTTTTGCCCAACCCAACACAATTACTGGCTCTATTGGTGTATTTGGATTAATACCTAACGCTCAAGGATTGTTTGCTGATAAATTGGGAATTACATTTGATGAAGTAAAAATTACCAAGCATTCTGTTACCAATCTTGGAGTAAAACCATTAGACGATTTTGAGAGTAAAGTAGTCCAAAGAAATGTTGATTCCACTTATGAAACATTCTTAAACAGAGTAGCAACAGGACGTCTTCAAAGTTTTGAAGACATTGAAAACAAAGCAGAAGGTAGGGTTTGGAGTGGTGCTCAAGCAATAAAAATTGGATTGGTTGATGAGTTGGGAGGATTGAACGATGCAATCAAGCATGCAGCAAATCTGGCAAAAATAAAAGATTATAAAGTAAGTGAGTATCCAAAAGAAAAAGCGCTGATGGAAAAGTTACTTGATGGATTTAATGATAATCAAGAAACCAAAATATTGGAGAAAGAATTTGGTACTCAATACAAAGAAATAATGCAATTAAAGGATTTGATTCAAAGTAGATCAATCCAAGCAAGAATGCCTTATATCATGGAAATTGAATAAGTCTCCTTTGATATAAAAAGTTAACATAAAATAGATAAAACCACTTGAAAATCAGTAATAGATTTAGACGATTAAAACACGATGCCATTCGAAGCCTGTATGCTTCTAATTCAATTTTTCTTCGAAAATATATTGAATTTTGGACGCCAAAATCAAATTCAATTGAGGAATTTCTTTGGGAAACAGCAGAGGAAATTCCAGGTTTTTTTGTCGTGCAAATTGGTGCGAATGATGGTTATGTAAATGACCCACTAGTGAAGTTGATTCGAAAAGGAAAATGGAAAGGGGTGCTTTTAGAACCACAAAAGTTGGTATTCGATCAGTATCTAACGCCTTTGTATGGACACTATAAGGACATTCATCTAGTCAATGCTGCGGTAGGAACAAAGTCTGAGAAAAGAGATTTATTCACTATTTCTTTTTCAGCAGAACGATGGGCAACTGGACTCGCTTCTTTTGTAAAAGAATCTTTGGAAACGCAAATCTCAGTGGGCTATGTCGATAAGTGCATCAAAAAATACGAGGCCACAGCTCCAATAAATAAAGCAGATTATATCAGTACGCAGCAGGTTAAATGTATCACATTTCAAGATGTTATCGAGCAATATCAAATAAAAAAAATTGATTTGCTACAAATTGACACCGAAGGTTTTGACTTTGAAGTAATCAAGATGTTTCCCTTTGATAAAATGAAACCAAAAATCATCTCTTTTGAATCAGAAAGATTATCATCAACAGATTTTAATGCTTGTAAAATATTTCTGATTCAACTAGGATACAATGTATCAGATATAGGAAGAGATGCTGTGGCAGTAAGACTTTAAATATTTTTACTTAGCTATTCTGAGGAATAATTCCTCTTAGTTTTTTTATTTTTTCTTTCACAATTAGCAGTTCTTCTTTTTCAGTATCAATTTCTTGCTGAACGCCACTTAGTAAGTCAGATGTATTTTTATTCTTGGAGAAAAAGGCCATATTATTTTCCTTTTGACTGATATTATTTTCCATCTTTTGTTGTCTTTCTCTCCAATACTGAATCTCATTCCTGATTTCAGTAATTGCATTAGGAGCGATTTTTAAGGATTCTAACTTGCTATTAAAACGCATGTTCTCTAACTCATCTTTTCCAATGTTTAATTTGGTATAGACAGACCCAATCGCATCTTTGTATAGGGAAAGTATTTTTTCTTTATCCTTCTTTGGAACAAAATCAATAGCATCAAACTCCTGTTTAAGTTCTTCAATCTGTGCAAGATCTTTTTCTATCACTCCAATCGAAGCAAAGGTCTGAATCTTAACAATTACGGCTTGTTTTTTCGCTAAATTATCTGCTTGTCTTTCATCTAATGTTTCGTAATAATTATTTTTTGCATTAAAAAAATGATCACAATGATTTCTAAATATTTCCCACAACTTATTATCCATCAAATGCCCTGCTGTTGCTGTTTGTTTCCATGATTGCTGTAGCCTTATGATAGCATCTGTGCTATATGCCCAATCTATGCTGTCTTTCAATTTCGCTACTTTATCGATTAGGCTTTCTTTTTCAGATTTCCCTACTTGGTTTTTTTCTTTTAGTGAATCGTAGTAAGCTTTTTTACTATCAAAAAAATGATTACATGACTTTCTAAATCTCTCCCAAATCTTTTCGTTGTCTTGCTTGCGCGCAAAGCCAATTTTTTTGTATTCGTCTTGAATTGCTAATATTTCTTTAGTAGCATCCTCCCATTTTTTTGGATTGGTATAGATCGATACATCAATAGCTTCAACCTTTTCTGCCAATGCTATCTTAAGTTTCATGTTGGCCATCATGCTTTCGAAAATTACATGATGATGTTCTTGAATTTTTTGATACGCAGTATTCAAATATTCCTTAAAAAGGTCGCGTAATCTTTCCCACTCTTCATTAAATGTTGGCCCAATTTCATCCCACTCATTCTGCAAGGTACGCACCTGAGCTTCTATTTCTTTTATGTTTATTTTTTCGCTTATCTGCTTCAGGCGTTCTAGTAAATCTTCTTTTAGTTTTAAGTTTTTTCTTAAGTCTACTTCTTTCGATTCTTTATATAAACCAATGTTGTAGTGAAACTTTTCATTGTAAAATCGATAATCTCTTTGTAAATTTAGATATTGTTTTTCAGGCACATTGCCTATCGCTTTCCATTTATCTTTTAAGGCATTGAATAAATTATAGGACTCTCCTAATGAATTTACTTCATCACTCAATTTCTTCAAAGCTTCAATAATTTCTCTTTTTAGGTTTAGATTATTACTTTCCTCACCTGCCTTTTGATTTTTTGAGCCTTCTATTTTTTGATGAAATTTAGCGACTAACTCTTCATACTTTTCGATTAAGGTATTGTCAGAGGCAACTTCATCTTCAGCTTCTTTCTCCGCTTTTTCAATGTTATATTCAGCGAACATGCTCTTGATTTTGTCAAATCCTGTTAATACATGATCATTTAACTCCTGTTGAATTAAATCTTCTAATTTGCTAATTATTTCTTCTAACTTATTCATGGTCTCTATATTCATATACAAAAATGTGAATATTATTGCTAATTGCAATAGTTATTCATATTAACAAAGATATGAGAGTATTCGAATAAAACTACCTGTATTTTTTATATCTTCAATACATTTATTCGATGCCTAGATTCTATGATTGATCTTAGCTTTCTTCCCATTTAATTAGATTACTTTGGAAGTCGCTTATTTCTTAACTATCTTAGCTTTCATTCGTACATTAAAATCTAATGTCTTTAATGACGATTCCGTCAATTTTCTTTTTATTTTAATAGTCCGTAGATTTTTTATGAGAACAGTTTTATTCATTGGTGCTGGAAGTTTTATTGGAGGAATTATTCGTTACCTACTCTCCGGTTTTATTGATGAGAAATACGGACAGTCTGCCACTATAGGAACTTTTGCTGTAAACATTATTGGTTGCTTTTTGATTGGGATTGTTTTTGCTGTATCTGACAGGGCATCATTAAGTCAAGACTGGCGATTTTTTATTGCGACAGGACTTCTTGGCGGATTTACCACCTTCTCAGCATTCTCTCATCAAACAATTGTTTTGTTGGAAAATGGCAGAATGGGATATGCTATTTTGTATGTCACTGCCAGTGTCATCATTGGTCTTCTAGCAACCTATCTTGGTTTGCTTTGCTTCCGGACAAACTAATTGTCTCTGTTCACTTATTTCTAACTTTTTCGAGTTTCTTCAAAATGATGCTCACAATCGATGATTTTTAAATCTCAAATCAATGCACTAGTATTGAGATTTGCGTGAGTGATGGCAACGATAGCTTGGGTGTTCTTTACCTAACT
Organism: Chitinophaga pinensis; assembly: GCA_945872405.1. Classification (GTDB taxonomy): domain Bacteria; phylum Bacteroidota; class Bacteroidia; order Chitinophagales; family CAMDFR01; genus CAMDFR01. Next base: position 52,297 of record CAMBZT010000010.1, read on the forward strand.
ATAAGTGAACAGCACGGCGCTGGCCAATTATTCCTTAGACAATAAGTGTAACAAAAAAAAGTTATTTTGAAAAGAAACAAAAGTGCCAGCGACACGCCCCACTTTTCTTTAAATAGTTATCTCATCAATACAAATTAACACCGATTTTACTTATGATTCACCAGCATTTTTTTGGCATAAAACTTATGGTTGGCACTCTCAATATTGATGAAGTATAATCCATTTTGTAAGTCTTCTGTTTTAATAGAGCTGGTATTTGAAGAGATATTTCCATCTTGAATCTGTTGACCTAAAACATTTTTAATCGTGTACAACACAGGTAGTTTAAAATAGTCTGTTAGCTCTACATTCACCGCCTCATCCACAGGATTTGGAAAAATGTTGACTTGATGTTCGTCACTCAAATTCTGTACAGAAACGCCATAAGATTTAATGTTTACATTATCAATAAACAATCGATTGCCTACTTGTGAAAAATTCTCAAACTTGAAACGAATCTTATCAGCGTTACCAAAAGGAGATAGATTGATTAAAAAGTTTTGCCATTGGGTATTAGTGGGATAAAAAATGGTCGTCAAATCATCGACCGTAGTCGCCAATTCGGCCGATCCTTTTTTCCAAAGAAGCGTCCAAGTATGTCCACAATCAAGCGAGGCGAAAACACTTAAAGTGTCGCCACGTGTTGGACTGCGGCGCGCATAAGCAACATCAAAAGTTAGATGTGGTGTGTTTGGATTTAATAGATTATAGTCTTCAGAAATCAGTCCATCCTTTTTGTTTATAGCAGAAAGTGTAGGTGTAAAATTATCCATCATCATGCACTGAGAGCTAGTACCATAAGCACCACCACTTGTAAATAGCTGCCAAGTGATATCGCCATTTGGGTTTTGAATACTCCAATTTACGGGTAATGTTGATCCCTCAAATCCTTCTGTGATAGGTGTGTTTAGACCAGTGGAGGTACCAATAACATAAAACGATTTTGTTCCAATATCATTCCCTCCAAAATCATCATTCCCAACTCGATTTGGATTAAATAGCGTAACCGAAATTGTGTGCAAGCCATCACCCACTACCACGACTGGTAAAGAAAAAAATGCTTCTTCTCTATAATGAAGAAAACCTATCCAGCTTGCTAATTGAATCGGACCACCATCTATACTGTATAAGGCTTCTAAATAAGAAATATTTTCAAGTGCATTATTTCTAAATTTAAAAGTAGACAATAAATTATTGGTGCAAACCGTGTCAGATGGAGAGATAAAATTTAAAAACTGTGCATCAATGTTTAGATTACAATTGATAGAAGC
>CAMBZT010000011.1 GCA_945872405.1 Chitinophaga pinensis
TGATGGTGAAGGAAATAATGGATAAAAAAAAGGATGATTACAAGAAAGACAAACAGATCAGAAATTCTAAGCCTTCGAAAATTGAAGATGATACCTTCAAGAAAAATCAACCCAGAATGCTAAAGACATTGGATGTAAAGGAGGTAAAGAAAAAGAAGAAGATTAAGTTTGGCGAAGTAGTGAGTCAGGTAACAAAAGAAAAAGCAGAATTTTATCTAGCTAGGGCAATGAAAGCGATAGATGTCGAAGAATATCAGTCTGCTGAAAAATACACAAAAAAAGCGCTTGAAATTAATCCAAACTATTGTGAGGCTTGGATGCTTCATGGCGATTTGTATGGAATTTTTGGTTACTTTGAGAAGGCAGTTAAAGACTATAGCAAAGCGATCGAATCTAATGCGACCATGGTACCTGCTTATTATAATCGAGGGGTTATTTATCTTAAGATGTCAAATCTAGATAAAGCTAAACTTGATTTTAATAAGTCCTTAGAGTTAGATTCTCTATACATTGTAGCATTGGGTGGTAGAGCTTCTGTTAGCATTTATCAAAAAGATTTTATTAGTGCAATTACAGATTATAGCAAAATTATAAGCATCAATCCATCTTTTGTTCCGGCCTATAAAGCAAGAGGTATTGCTAGACTTGAGATTGGTGATTATACCAATGCGATATCTGATTTTTGCGAATTCATTAGAAATGATAAAACGGATGCTTATGTATACTATCAAAGAGGATTAGCTGAATTAAAGTCAGGTAAAATGTACGATAGTTGCATCGATTTATTAAAGGCCTCTGAAATGGGTTCTGCGGATGCAAAAGCAGCCATCAAAAAACATTGTGATTAAGAGTTAGTCTTATAATTCCTGTCTTTTCGGTTGTTCGACAAAATATATGAGCTTTTCTATTAGGATTCAAGAATGAAATCTGTTGCACGATTTTAGTTAGCTGAGCTACAACAAATGTTGAATACTAATGGGGTAGAGGAAGAAGCTTGCTGAACATTTCTACTGGTCTTAATAAATAAAAATACGATCAGAAAAAGCTTGCTAAGAGTGAGAATTACTTTGGAACTGAAGTTGGTCCTTTGTATTTATTAATGTTTTTCTCAACATCAGTTTTCTCTATTTTTGTGGTGCCACTAGAGATTTTTGTAGTAGATTTTGTCATCCAAGCAGCACTTAAACAAATAACAAGCATTGCGCCAGCTATATACCAAGTGGCTTTCTCTACTACATCTGTAGATTTTGATGCTCCAAAAATTTGATTCCCAATACCTCCCATTTGGCTGTTTAAACCACCTCCCTTAGGATTTTGTATGAGTACGACTAATCCTAACAGAACTGATGCGATTATTGAGAATAATAAAATAACTATCATTGTGTGTGTGTTTACCTTTTAGTAATTAATTCAATTTGGAGTGCAAAGAAACTGCTTTTTTCTGGAAATTTCAACAATAATTTTTTGTAAGCCAAAATTGCTTTGTCTTTTTTACCTTGTTTTAGATATAATTTAGCTAAGGTTTCTGTCACTAGGTCATCAGCAGGAAGATAATTAGCACCGCTTTTATCCTTTGCAGCCGAAATAATGTCAGGATTTTTTACTTTTCTTTTAATTTGCTGGTCAATGAAATTATTTACTTGATTTACTTGATTGTCCGTTAAGTCCTTTTCAAAGGCAAACAAATCATATGGCGTGTTGGTTTTGATAATAAAATCGAGTTCGTCCATCGAAGATTCCTCTTCAGATTTTGCTACTTTATTTGTATTTATTTTACTTCCCTTAATGCTGATTAATTCACTATTTTCTTTGATTATCCCCTGCATAGCTTCGCTTGGATTGGCTTCTACAACAAAATTATGCAGCCAATCAGCAAATGTTTGAGGCTCATGCAATGCAATTGGCTGTATATCTTCAGTGATGCCATTATTCGTATTCTCTTCTTCAACTAATGACAGACCTTCCATAGCCATTGAATTCGGCTCTTGCTCAGTTGTTATAACTTGAGGTTCTTCATTAGGTATATTCTCAACTATAGTATCAAGAGTCTGGTCTTTCTTGCTTTCATTTTGCTCAGAAATAGCATCCTCCACGAGAGGTACAGTGGTTTTTAAATCCTCTAAAAAATTCATTACTAAGGCAGGTTCACTCTTCGTGTCTTCAAAATGAGGAAAATCCTTGATATCATTATTTAGAGCAACATTTTTATCCTCTTCAGCAGTTTCAATAATTGCTGAATTCATGTTGGATTCATTCATAGTGTTTGATGTCTCTCTAATATCATTCGTATCTGTCAACAAATCGAAAAGAATGTCTCGTTTATACATTCGGATGGCAGATTGATTGAGCTGTTTTTCAAAGCGAGAATCTGAAGAATCATGATACTTTTTTGTTAAAAACAATTGATAGGTACTGCACCAAGGTGCTTTTTTTACCATTGCTTCTATCTCTTGAGTTGAATTTTGAAAAGAGAGGGTATGTAGTATTTGACTTACCATTTAACTAATGCTTTGTTAAAAATATCTTCAACCAATTGAACGTTTAACTCCTTCAACTTTGCTTCCTCTACAGCACTTAAACTTTGTGAGCTTTCGTACTGTGCATATTTCTTAAATTCCTGGCTCCATTTGTCTTTTGGGTCAAGCGTATTTGTGTAGTCTACTTGAACACTAATTGTAATTTCTACCAAACCTGAGGTCTCACCTGCAATTGCTGCCTTTGGCTTGACAGAATAATTTGATATAAATCCTGAAATTTTCAATTCGCCATTATTGTCTACTAATTTCAAATTACCCTCTGTTGTAAATTTCTGTTTTAAAGCTTCTGTAAACAAATTACTCGCCTTCATTGGTGCATTGGGTGCTTTGTTGGTAAAAATACCTATAGAAACAGTTTTAGCATTAGTATTGGCACCTGTAAAGCTATACACACCACACGAATTGATTAGTAGCATGACAAAAGTAATCGATAAAAAAGAAAGCAATTTATGTATCATAGTTTTTTCTCTTCATTAGTCATCAATTCCATATTCTTTAATTTTTCTGTATAGTGTACGTTCAGAAATTCCTAAATCGTTTGCAGCATTTTTTCGTTTCCCTTTATGCTTCTTCAAGGCACGTAAAATCAGTTCTTTTTCTTTATCTTCTATTGATAAAGATTCATCTACGGTTTCTGTACGTTGGTAATTGCTTTGTTCGCCAAGAATAATGGCTCCAGAAGTCACTTGTCCTTTAGATGGCAAATCTTCATGCATCATCACGGGATTACTATTGTAAAAACTTTTGTTTTGGCCAACGTCAACACCGCTATAGTTACCATTACTAGGCGCAGCTGCCCCCATAGAAAGCACATATTGTTTCAAGTCATTGATATCTTTTTTGATGTCAAACAACATTTTATAGAGTAATTCTCTCTCTGAGAAGTTAGTCCCTCCTCCATTGTTGCCATCATTATAGTCCATCACTGCTGGTGTTTTTGATACTGTGAAATCAGGAATGAATCTAATAAATTCATCTGCATAAACGATTTTATCCTTTGCTAAAACAGAAATTTGTTCAGCAATATTTTTTAGTTGTCGGACATTCCCAGGCCAATTATACTTTAACAATAATCTTTTTGCCTCATCATCTAATTGAATAATCGGTGTCTTATTTTTTTCTGAAAAGTCGATGCAAAACTTTCGAAACAGAAGGTAAATGTCTTCCCCTCTGTCTCGCAGTGAAGGAATTTCAATGGGGACTGTACTCAAACGATAGTATAAATCTTCTCTGAATTTTCCTTTCTGCACAGATTCCATCAGGTTTACATTCGTAGCGGCTACCACTCTCACATCTGTTTTTTGCGAAACCGATGATCCTACTTTTATAAATTCACCACTTTCTAATACTCTTAGTAATCTAGCTTGAGTACCTAAGGGCATCTCGCCAATTTCATCTAAAAAAATAGTGCCACCGTCTACAGATTCAAAATATCCTTTTCTTTTTTCTCCTGCTCCTGTAAATGACCCTTTCTCATGTCCGAATAATTCAGAATCAATGGTCCCTTCTGGTATAGCACCACAATTCACTGCTATGAAAGGACTATGTTTGCGCGGACTTAATTGATGCAAAATCTGCGAAAAAATTTCTTTACCTACCCCACTTTCTCCAGTGATGAGGACAGATAGATTTGTTGGCGCTACTCTATCCGCTACACTTAACGCATAGTTTAGCGCGGGAGAGTTACCAATGATACCAAATCTTTGTTTTAATGTCTGTAAATCCAATGTCCTTTAATTTATTTTTCTACTATTTGTCCCAATAAAGTTCCTGACGTGCAGCTATCAACTTTAATCATTACGTAATCACCAGGCTTACTATTTCTCTCGGCAAATACGCAAACTTTATTGTGATCTGTTCTTCCATAAAGGTCCTTTTCGTTCTTCTTGGAGCTTCCTTCTATAAGTACTTCAAAGGTTTTACCCACGTCTCGTAGATTACTCTCAAAAGAATTTTTTCTATGCAAATCAACAAGTCGCTGTAGTCTTTGCTTTTTCACTTCTTCCGGTACATCATCGACGAATTTTTTTGCAGCTAAAGTACCTGGCCTCTCTGAGTAGTAATACATATATGCCAAGTCATATTTTACCTCTCTCATTATTTCCATGGTTGCTTCAAACTCTTCTTCTGTTTCTCCACAAAAACCTACAATAATATCTGTTGAAATACCGCAATCTGGAAGAATTCTGTTCACTGCTTCTAGTCGATTCATATACCATGCTTTGGTATAGGTTCTGTTCATACGATCTAAACAAGCATCGCTTCCACTTTGAACTGGTAAATGTATATAATTACAAACATTTTTATATTTAGCAATTACGTACAAAACATCATCCAGCAAATCTTTCGGATGTGACGTAGAAAAACGAATGCGCATTAAAGGGGCAGCAATGGCAACCATCTCGAGAAGGTTTGCAAAATTTACCACATTATCTGTATCCTTTAGATCAATCAATTTTTTTCCTCTTACTGTTTCATCTTCACTCCATCGGTAAGAATCTACGTTCTGACCTAACAAAGTAATTTCTTTAAAACCCTTTTCAAGCAAATCTTTTACCTCATTTAATATGGATTCTGGTGCACGACTTCTTTCTCTCCCACGTGTATAAGGCACCACACAAAAAGCACACATATTATCGCATCCACGCATAATCGAAACAAATGCCGAAATACCATTTGAAGATAATCGGACAGGATTTATATCAGCATAGGTCTCCTCCCTAGATAGTAAAACATTCACAGCGCGTTGACCACCCACTGCTTCTTCAATCAAATCTGGTAGGGTACGATAGGAGTCAGGTCCAGCAACAATATCAACCAATTTTTCTTCGACAAGCAATTGTTCTTTCATCCTTTCTGCCATGCAACCTAAAATACCTATAATAGCACCAGGATTTCTCTTCTTTATCACCTTGATATTAGCAAGTCGTTTGCGTATCGTTTGCTCTGCCTTATCACGAATCGAACAAGTGTTGATAAAAACAATATCCGCCTCATTATAATCTTTTGTTCCATCATAGCCTCTAGAAGTTAAAATAGAGGCAACAATCTCACTATCATTAAAATTCATTGCACAACCATAACTTTCAATATAAAATTTCTTTCCATTGCTTGCTACACCCTCGGGTCTTTCTACAACAAGTGTTTCACCTTGTCTAGATTCATCATGAACTGCCGTATCACTCTTATATAATTCCATTTCTTATTCAAACATTTGAAGAGCACAAACCTAATCAATTTATCTCGAATGGTGACATATTGGCAGTTATTTATTCCTTAAAATTGTTAATTCTTAGGAGACTGATATTTATCATTGTTTTATTGAAGTGACTATGCTTAACTTTGCAATGTTAAAAAAATAATAACTTAAACTATGGATGTAGCAATAGATCAATTTAAAGAAGATTTCAAAAATTGGAATGCTAAAATGAAGCAATATCAAATTCCAAATACCAAAAAAGCAATTACTCAAATTGCGAACAGTTTTGCTTTCTTCCTAGGCCTTATGGCCTTGCAATTATACCTTTTTGATAAGTCGGTATTGTTTTCAATAGCCATTGCTATTCTTAATGGTTTTATGTTAGGTAGAATATTTATTATACAACACGATTGCGGGCATCGATCTTTTACAAAAAATCAAACAGTAAATAATATCATTGGAACCATTTGTAGTGTGTGCACCATTATTCCTTATAAATATTGGGCTCAGTCGCACAGTTTTCATCATGCTCACAATGGTCAACTTGAATATTCTGATATTGGTGATATTAAATGTTTGACTGTTGAAGAGTATGCAAAGTTGAGCTTGAAGGGAAAAATATTTTACCGAATTTATAGAAGTCCATTTTATTTGTTTACCGTTGGTGGCTTCATTTATGTGGTATTGTACAATCGATTCGCAGTATTAAAGCAAGATTATTTTCAGGCCGTAAGAGAGTCTGTAAGTTGGAGCAATATCGCTTTTGTTGTTATATATGGTTTGTTAGCCTATTTTATCGGACCAAAAAAATTCTTTATAGTGCAAGGAATCAACTTGCTATTCTTTGGTACTTATGCTTTATGGTTCTTTTATATTCAGCATCAGTACGAAAATATTTACAAAAGTGGAAAAGACAATTGGGATTATGTGGTATCTGCAGTAAAAGGAAGTACCTACTATAAACTACCTTGGATAGGTCGTTTCCTTTCTGGTAATATCGGTTTTCATGCCATACATCATCTTTGTCCAACAATTCCTAATTATAACCTCGAAAAATGTAATAAAGAAAATCCAGCTTTTGAAAAGCATGGACCTACTATTACTTTTTGGCAAAGTTTAAAAACAGTGAATGCAAATCTTTGGGATGATAAAAACCTTAAGATGATTTCTTTTAGTGAATATGGTCGCATGAAGAAGAAGGAATTATTATTAAATCAATAATAAAAAATTACAAAGGCTCGTTATCAACGGGTCTTTTTTTTTAGTCTGCCCACCTGGTAAAATTCGATCTTTTTTCGCTACACTTCATAGCTTTTCTAAAGTGAGTAATTTAGTGAAACGACTAAACAGTCACTTCCACTTTTGAATTTATTGAAAAATTTGTTTTTTTGCTGCTTTACGAAGGGTGGTCCCGCTCTTTGCTTTTTATCTTTCTGATTTTTTTTAAGATAAAAAATCAAAAAGGATAGCCGCTTCGATCGGTCAGACAAAGGCGATAACTCAATGCCAAAATTTTATAGCTTATACATATAAGTTGGTTTTAGAAAAAATTGAAATAATAAAAGCATTGTTTTGGTTCCATCTATGGACAGTCTTCTTAACTATGCTTTTTCAATCACAATATGTTGAAGCATATCCTCACTCATTTTGTCTAAATCAAATTCGGGTTTCCATCCCCAATCCGCAGAAGCCAATGAAGCATCTATGCTCTGAGGCCAAGAGTTGGCAATGGCTTGACGAAAATCGGGTGCATAATCAATTTGAAATTCTGGAATTATTTTTTGAATAGATGCACAAACTTCTTTCGGTGAAAATGACATAGCACTCAAGTTATAACTATCTTTTACCGATAGCGATTCCTTAGATGCTTCCATCAATTCTATAGTGCCTCTAATAGCATCAGGCATATACATCATAGGTAGGTAGGTATCTTCCTCTAAAAAGCAAGTGTATTTTTTGTGTTCTTTGGCCTCAAAATAAATATCAACAGCATAATCTGTGGTACCACCACCTGCTTTTGTTTTATAACTAATCAAGCCAGGATATCTTACTGATCGGATGTCTGTGTTTTTTTTTAGATTATAATATCTCGCCCAACCTTCTCCAGCTAATTTACTAATACCATAAATTGAAGTTGGATCTGTATTGCAAAATTGTGGTGTATTTATCTTAGGACTGTTTGGACCAAAAATAGCAATGCTACTTGGGAAAAAGACTTTATTGATATTATGCTGTACTGTATTTTCTAAAACACTGAATAGTCCTTCCATATTTATCTTCCAAGCTAATGCTGGATTTTTTTCCGAAGTCCCAGAGAGCAAAGCAGCGAGGTGATAAATTTGAGTCACTTTATTTTTTTGAATCAACTCATGCAATCGGTTGCCATCTGTTATATCTAATGTTTCGAAGCGGGTGTCTGTGTCGTTCTCTCGAATATCTGATGCAATAACCTTATCTTCTCCGTAAATTTTTCTTAAGGCAAGCACCAATTCACTACCTATTTGACCATTCGCACCGGTTACTAAAATCGTTTCTGATGTCATTGTTTTTTATCTTATTTTTGTAAGTAAATAGTATGACAAAGATAGACGAAAAACTTTTTAGGGACGAACACTATTTAGGACGCCCAGCCGACTTAGCTGATAAGATTGTGAGTAGGAGAGTAGCCTTGGTGAAAGAGATACCAGGCTTTCTAAATCAAACGGCTGACTTGCTTGAAATTGGTTGTGGTAACGGAACCACTATTTCTATGATAGCAAAAGATATGAAAACATGTTTGGGTACAGATATCAATGACGAACATGAAGTTGAGTTTAATCAATTTAACCAATTCTTCTCCAATGTCAAATTTGGCGTTTTAAATATCGAAAAAGACCTTCCAATTCAACAATTTGATCGATTGATTAGTTTTGAGGTGATTGAACATTTATTGGACGAAAAATCTGTTGTAAATTATTCAAAATGTCTTAAGTCAGGAGCAATCGCAGCTATCAGTGTTCCGAATAAATGGTGGATTTTTGAGATTCATGGTGCAAAAATTCCTGGATTTAAAACACGTCGAGTTCCTTTTCTATCTTGGATGCCTCGCTTTATTCATGAGCCACTAGCCAATGCACGAATTTATTCAAAGTCTAGAATTAAAAAACTACTAGAAAATTCAGGATTCGATGTCATCAGCATGCAATACATCACAGCACCTCTTGATGTATTAAAAGAGGGTTTTTTTAAAAGATTTATGACCAAATATTTCTTCGATAAAAACACGACCAATATTCCATTTATGAGTGTTTCAATTTTCGTACATGCAGTAAAGAAGTAGCCTTATTCTTGGCTTTTTTTTTGCCTCCTCCATATTCCAATCTAATGTGTTAAGCTTATAAAGGAAGTAGAGATTCAGTGGTTACTACAAATTGTAAGTTTGAAGATAGAAATTAAGGAAATGATTTGAGTTAGAAATTAAAAAACGTCGATTATCAAGGATAATCGACGTTTTTCTTTGTTTTAGATATAAAATTATGATGCTTCTTTCACCATCAATCTGAATCCAGTACCATGCACATTAATAATTTCGATATTACTATCTTCTTTTAAATACTTACGTAGCTTGGTAATATAAACATCCATAGAACGACCTGTAAAATAATTATCATCATTCCATACAGATTTTAAGGCCACATCTCTTTCTAAGATATTATTCTGATGAATACAGAGCAACTTTAATAAATCAGCTTCTTTAGTGGTTAGATTTTGCGCGCTGTCAGCAGAATTTAATTTACGTTCATCATAATTAAAGGTGAGCTTCCCAATCTGAAAAACCTTTTGGTCGGTATTTACATTGCTACTTTTAGTGCTTCGTCTTAGAATGGCTTCCATTCTTAATTCTAGCTCTTCCATGCTAAATGGTTTCGTCATATAATCATCAGCACCTACTTTGAAACCTTCAATTTTATCTTCCTTTAAGGACTTCGCTGTTAAGAATATAATTGGTACTACTGTATCCACTTTTCTGATGTCTGCAGCTAGAGTAAAACCATCTTTTTTTGGCATCATTACATCAAGTAAACATAAATCAAAGCTACCTTTTGAATAGCCATTCCATGCCGCTTCACCATCTTTAAACAGCTCTACATTATAGTCTCTCAACTCTAAAGATTCTTTAAGAATCATTCCCAAATTTGGATCGTCTTCCACTAGTAGGATATTCAATTTTTTCTCTTTCATTTTTTAAAATTTAGTGATATTTATTTAATTTATATTGACGGAATAAAGATTTCAAATTTGCTTCCCCTACCCAATTCGCTAATTACCGAAATCCTTCCCTTATGAGCTTTGATCATTGCCTTTACATAACTTAATCCCAATCCAAATCCTTTTACATCATGCAAGTTTCCAGTAGGCACTCTATAAAATTTTTCAAATATTTTTCTTTGTGTTTCTTTGCTCATTCCAATGCCACTATCTTGTACACCAACTAATATGCCATTATCTAGATTTTCAATTTTAATTTGAATAAATAAATCAGAATCGCTCTTGTATTTGATGGCATTATCTACAATATTATTGAATAGATTAGTGATATGATGCCTATCTACTAATATTACAGGATTAGAAGCTAATCTAACAATATCAATTTTACCCTGCATGTTAAAAATTCTTAACTCCGAGCTATGCACGACTTCATCTACAATGTCATTGATATTGCAATATTCTTTTTTGAGTTCAATTTGTCCTTTATCATATCGTGCAAATTGCAATACTCTTTCTATGTGAGAACTCAATCGATTATTCTCCTCCATTATAATGCCAGCATAGTTCTTAGCCTTTTCTATATCTGCCAACACTTTGCTATTTCTTAGCATTTCTCCCGCAAGTGATATGGTAGCAACGGGCGTCTTAAGCTCATGTGTCATGTTATTGATAAAATCTGTCTTTAAATCTGATAACTTTTGCTGCCTATAAATAATCATAAAAGAGGTGATAAAACAGTATAAAATGATGAGTAAAAAAAGGAGAGAAGCAGAGAGCATTCCCCATAAATTTCTTAAGATATAAATGTTTTTTGAAGGGAAATACACCAACAAATTGAGGTCGTTCCCAAGTAAGTTATTGTATATAGGTATTGCATAAGAATTCTGATAAATCTCAGGAGTTAACTCATTAATATTTGAATACACAGTTGTATAGGTAATTGGCTCAAATAAAGTATATTGAAATTTGGTTCGAATACTTGCACTTCTCAGCTCATTGATGAGTGTTTCTTCAAGTTGTTTTTTGCTAATCACATTTCTAAAATCAGCAGATCCTTCATTCAAGTTCAATCCACCTGCTTGAAAGAATAGGTTGGCAATAGGATCTTCGAAGGAAGGCCCTTCTGCTTTATAGGCAATGCTTTGATGCCCATCAATAGTATCTACACTAATGGCAAGCTCAGCACCAGTTATTGAGTCCTCAATCCTTATCTCACCAACATAATCTTGGTTAAGAAACCCTGCGGTATCGAATAGACCGTACTGAATAAGAAGACTATTTTGATAATTAGCAATGTATCCATTAATATTATAGGAAGAGATATTCAGCTTCTGAATGGCATATAATTGTTCCAAGTGGTAAGCAGTTCGATTTAAGGCGTTGTACACATTGCTTTCAAACTGCGTTTCCCGTAATTCTATTCCCTGTTTTATGAGTTTTACCTGTATAATCGTTATCCCTACGGTAGAGAGAGACAACAATATAATGATAAGAATGACGAGCTTTTTATTCATCTGCTACAAAGATAAATTAGCTTTCAATTTAATGAAAACTGATTAACATACCTTAACACGCAAGATAGTTTTATTTATTCATCGTGTTATAAAAAACAAAAGGCGAGCATCGCTCACCTTTTATCTTAAGATATAGTATCTAGACGATTACCATGTATCAACGTTCTCTTGAGATATTTGATCTGTCTCACCAGACTCTGACGATTTTTCTTCCTCGGTTCTCATCGGAGCTGGCTTCGATGCTGCCATTTCTCTAAGAATATGGTCTTTTTCGATTCTAGGTGTTTCTCGAGGTTCTCTTGACTCACGATACTCTCTTGGTTCATCGTTTTCTCTATTCTCGAAAAAAGTTTCTCTAGTAAAATTATCAAAATCAAAACCAGGCATCAGTTCTTTCTTTATGTGACTAATCGTATCTTCCAGTCCTTCAATAAATTTTTTGAAATCTTCTTTATACAAAAAAATCTTGTGACTATCGTAACCGTTACCATTTGATCTCTTCTTACTTTCAGTAATTGTTAAGTAATAGTCACTACCTTTTGTTGACCTTACATCAAAAAAATAGGTCCTTCTCTTTCCAGCTCTTAGTTTTTTAGAATAAAAACCATTGTTTCTATCTTGTTCTCTATTGCTCTCGTTCTCCACAGTATATTGTTTTAGTTAATAAAAAATGACTCGTGAATTATCACATTGTAAAAATAGGTAAAAAAATGAAAGTTGCAACTGAACCCTTATTAAAATTGGTGAATCAATTCGATTGTTCTTCTAATGTTTCTTTCTGTTGCTGCATATACATTTCGTAGTATTTTCCTTGCATAGATAAAAGGGTTTGATGCGTTCCTTGTTCCACTATTTCACCTTTTTCCATCATTAAAATTTGATCAAAATCTTGTAATGAAAAAATCCTATGTGTAATCACTAAAGAAGTTTTATGTTGTAAAAAGGTATCTAATTGTCGTAGTATAAAGTTTTCTGTTTGTGTGTCAACAGCCGAAAGACAATCATCGAGCACCACTAAAAATGGTTGACTTATCAAGGCCCTGGCGATAGAAATTCTTTGTTTTTGCCCTCCTGAAAGTGTAATGCCACGTTCTCCAACCATTGTTTGATATCCATTTGGTAGTGCCATTATTTCTTCATGAATGGAAGCCATTTTTGCTGCTTGTTCCATCAAATTTTCACGATTCACAGTTTCGTCATTTGCGCCAAACAGAATGTTATTTGCTATTGTATCTGAAAATAAAAAAACTTCTTGAGGCGTATATCCAATTTGACTTCTGAAATAATTTAAGTCAATCTCTTTCATCGAAACAGCACCAATGGTAATTTCACCATCATTGGGATCATACCTTCTAAATAGTAACTCAGCTAAGGTTGATTTTCCGCATCCTGTTCTGCCCACAATTGCCCATTTTTCTGCTGGAGGAATTAAGAATGAAATATTTTTAAGTGCTTGAATACCCGTCTCAGGATAAGTGAAATTTACATTCTTAAATTCTATACCATCATTCCTTAAGTTTACTTTCTTACTCCCAGAAATGATGGCGGGAATCGTTTTCATAAATACATTAATGCGCTTGAGTGAGGTTCCGGCTCTAATAATCATCGAGGTAACCCATCCAAGAGAAGATACAGGAAAAGTGACTACATTCACAAACATCATAAATTTGATAATGACTCCATAGGTGATAACACCATTCATGTATAGTTTACCGCCAATATATAATGTAAGTACATTGCTGATACCTATAAGAAGAGTGATAAGGGGAAACCATAGCGCATCTATTCTAGTAAGTCTGAGACTTTTCTCCTTATAATCTTCACAATCTTTTTCAAAAAGGTTTCTCATGCTTTTTTCTCTGACAAAAGATTTTATAACTCGAATACCAGAAAATGTTTCCTGTGCCATGGTCGTCAAATCTGACAGCTTGCTTTGAATGACTTCACTTCTTTTATCGATAAGATTATTGACATAAAACACGGATAGTGATAGTATTGGAAAGGGGAGTAAAACATAGAACATTAAGGTGCTATTGAGTGAATACATCTTATATATAACCATTGGCAGCAAGAAGGCAATATTGACAAGGTACATAAATGATGGTCCTAAATAATCTCTTACTCTATTAACATCTTCAGTGATTCGAGACATTAAATCTCCCGTATTATTCATCTTGAAAAAGTTAGCGTCCAAGTCTTGATAATGGGCATACATTTCATTCTTTAGGTCATACTCAATTTTACGTGAAGTTACAATGATGGTTTGACGTGTAATGAACAAGAAAATACCTTGCAGGAAGGTATGTTTGAATATTTGCACTATCTCCCAAAGCAGCACTTTTGTGTCTGGCAATTGCAAGACTGCAATCCAGTTAAGGGTATTAATATTAGGTGTTTTAGAGGCAATTTTAAGGGCATAATCGACGGTTCTTCCAACATCGTTTGGTATTTCTACTAAAAAAAAGTTACTCAAGAAAATACACGCGATTCCAATAAAAAGTCGGAACTTATATTTCCAGAGATATTTATTTAAGCTTGCTAGCTGAAGTATGGCCATATGATAGAAGTCATTCCTTATTTTTTTCGAGAACTGAAAAAAGCATCACTCTTGATTAAAATTAAGTAGTTTTGCACCCGTTTTATTAAGAAAGAGTACAAAAGTAAAAGATTAATTATGATTGCAATAAAAGATAATGAAACTGTCACTTCTTCTGGAATTTTATCTCAAATGGGCCAGCTAGAGCATGAACAAATTGTTTTTTGTAATGATAATGCAACTGGTTTAAAGTCGATTATAGCAGTTCATAATACTATTCTAGGACCAGCGCTTGGTGGTACTAGAGTTTGGGCATACTCCAGCGAAACAGATGCTTTGAAAGATGTGCTTAGATTGTCTAGAGGCATGACTTATAAATCTGCCATAAGTGGTATCAACTTGGGTGGAGGAAAAGCCGTAATTATTGCTGATCCAAAAACATCTAAAGGTGAAGCCTTTTGGCGACGATATGGTAAGTTCGTCAATAGTCTTGGAGGAAAATATATTACTGCCGAAGATGTGGGAACCTCTCCAGGAGATATGGTTCACATTGCTACAGAAACAAAATTTGTTGCAGGCAAGCCCGCTTATTTGGGTGGTTCTGGAGATCCTTCACCAGTAACAGCTTACGGTGTTTTTCTAGGTATTAAAGCTTCAGTTAAAGAACTAACAGGAAGTGATGATTTGACTGGGAAAAAAGTAGCAGTTCAAGGCGTGGGACATGTTGGAATGTATTTGGTGGAACACTTAGTGAAGCATGGCGCAATTGTATGTGTGTGTGACATCAATGAACAAAATCTTAAAATGGTGAGTGATAAGTTTAGTGTTGAGGTAGTTGCTCCGGATGCTATTTATGATACAGATGCTGAAATATATGCACCTTGTGCTTTAGGGGCAACAGTTAACGATAAAACTTTAAGTCGCCTTAAGTGTGCGATTATTGCTGGCGCTGCAAATAACCAGTTAGAAGATGAAGTAAAGCATGGTCAACAGTTATTAGACCAAGGAATTATTTACGCGCCAGATTTTTTAATTAATGCAGGTGGAGTAATTAATTGTTACACAGAAGTAATCGGGGTGGGACGTGATATGGCAGTTGGATTAACTGAAAACATCTATTCGAAAACTTTAGATATTTTCAAAACTGCAAAAATGGAAAATATCACCACTCAAAAGGCGGCGATGTTACTTGCTCAGCAAAGGATTGATGCAATTGCAAAGTTAAAGGCAGTTATGTAATTATGGTTTTGTTTCTCTAAGTTTTTAGGTTATTATTCACTTTTTTTAAGTTCTTTTAATTCATGTTATCAAGACGCCATCTAAGAATCAAAGTAATGCAGGTTCTGTATACTCAAGAACTTGAACATAATTTGTCAATTCAGCAACAGACCAAATATTTAGAATCTCTCTTGTCGAAGTCGGAGGAATTATATTATCTTATTCTAGTTTATTTGATAGAAATTACTCAATATTCAATTCAACACAAGGACAAAAAATCCGCAAAGTTGTTAGCAACCACCGAAGACAAAACAACAAATATTTCTATTTCTGTTAATCCAATAATCAATCATCTCAAAGCAAGTAAAGAATTTCAATCGCATATCAAGAGATTGAAAATTCTAGATTTAGTGAGTGATTTAGAAGTAAAAAATTTGTTTGAATCCATATTAAAGCGCGAGAAGTATACTCTGTATTGTTTAAATGAAGATAAATCATTAACAGATCACAAGGAGATATTGATTCATATCGTTAAAAAAATCATTGATAACAGTGAAGATTTATTCATGCATTTAGATGCAGACTTCCTAAACCTTTCTGATGATTTTCATACCATTAACTTTTTGCTACAAAAAGATATTGAGAAATTTGATTTATCTCACACCAATAATTTTATCTTTAGTGTAGAAGCGGACAAAGATGATCTTAATTTTTGTAAGGAATTACTCGAGTTAACTTTTGTTCATGATAAAAGAATGCTTGAGATTATTTCACCAAAATTAAAGGGTTGGGAAATCGATAGAATTGCTATTATGGATACAGTAATTTTGAAAATGGCCTTGGCTGAAATGCTCTATTTCCAATTTATACCTCTAAAGGTTACAATGAACGAATATATTGATATAGCTAAGAGTTATAGCACTCCTAAAAGCAAAGATTTCATTAATGGCATACTTGACAAGATTATGCACGCGTTAAAAGAAGATGGCCAAATTGTGAAGAAAGGTCGTGGGTTGATGGAGCAATAGAACTTCTGAACATTTAGATAATTTAACTTTAATACTTGCTTATATACTCTACTTATTTACTTACATTTGCATCTAAACACTAATATTGTAAACTATGAAAAAACACGTATTATTTTTGTCCATCATAGCTTTGGTTCTTATAGTTACGTCTTGCAGAGATCCTAAAAAAGCAAAAATAGAAGAATTAATTCCCGCTAGTTATTTGAATAATCCGACCACTATCACTTTTGAAGATACTTCATTTAATTTCGGTAATATTAAGCAAGGTGATAAAGTAAAGCACACATTTAAATTTACAAACTCAGGAAAAAAACCATTATTGATTGTAAATTCATTCGGTACTTGTGGCTGTACAGTTCCTGATTATCCTAAAAATCCCATTAAGCCTGGTGACTCTGGTGTTATTAATGTTGTTTTCAACAGTGAAGGTAAAGAAGGGCTGCAACACAAGAGAGTTATAGTGATTGCCAATACTGGTAAAAATAAAAATGTTGTAAATTTTACAGCCATGGTTAATAAGCCCTAAATTATTTTTTTTTAAATTTAAAATACATATTCAATGTTTTCATTATTTTTAGATGCTGCTCCTGGTTCATTTGGAGGTTTAGATCAAATTCAAATCTTATTGATTGGAGGTGCTTTTGTAAGTTTATATTTCTTTTTAGTACGACCGCAAGCCAAAAAAGCGAAGGAACAAGCCACTTATCAGGAAACCTTAAACACAGGTGATAAGGTTGTCATGAATAGCGGGATGCATGGTAAAATTGCCAAAATGGATGAGAAAACGGTAACCATTGAAGTGGATAATAATGTAAGAATGAAATTTGAAAAAGGATATATAAATAGCGAGCTTTCTAAGGCGCTAAATCCGGTTGAAACTGCAGAAAAAGCGAAATAATACTTAAAATATTATAATAGAAATCAACTAAGTTTTTAGTTGATTTTTTTATGGAACAAATAATTGATAAACCGTGATGGTATTATCTTTATTATGTAAATTCACATGATAAGATTTGCTGTTTACGACTAATTCTTCTTCCTTTATTTTATCTAAGAAAAGTTTCCCAAGATACCTGTTTGGTTCACTCAGAAGAATGCAAGCTCCTGGCTTAAGAAGTTTTTTTAGTCCAATCAAAAGTGCATCAAACCCATTTTGTTCATAGGCAACATCGGAGGCTATAACAATATCATACTTCTTATGTTGTGTAGCAATATTTCTCCAATCTAACACCTCAAAAAATGCCTCACCAACTGAATGGTTTAGCAACCAATTTCGTTTTGAGAAATCTACAGCTTCTTGAATATAATCAGTTATAGTTATCGATTCAGCATAGTGAGAAGCCGTAATACTTGGTAATCCTAGACCTGCACCAACTTCAATCACACTTTTATTTTCTATAAAGCTACTATTTTCAATAATATACATAGACAAACCAATGGCTGACGCCCAAATTTCGCACCAGTAAGGGATACGTTCATCTTTTACATTTATGTCTTCACTGTCTTTTTTTAGTAACTCCTCAAACAAGTCTTCCATATCGGCAATTCGTTCAATCTGAAAGGATTTATCTAGAATTTGAATGGCTTCTGTTACAATTTTTCTTGTCATAATGAATAAGAGACAAAGATAAATCCTTTTATATTTGCATCCATAATTATATGAAGACGCTTTTTTAAATATACGTACAGTCATTATTCAACCAAGTAAATAAAATGGAGTTCAATTTTCAGTCGATAGAAAAAAAATGGAAAAACCAATGGGAGCAAAGCCAATTATATAAGGTCGAAAATGGTTGCGATAAACCCAAATATTATGTATTAGATATGTTTCCATATCCTTCTGGAGCCGGCTTGCATGTGGGTCACCCTTTAGGTTATATAGCTTCAGATATATTTGCTAGATATAAAAGGATGAAAGGATTTAATGTCTTGCATCCGATGGGTTTTGATGCTTTTGGATTACCTGCAGAGCAATATGCTATCGAAACAGGACAGCCTCCACGAATCACTACAGAGAAAAATATTGCAGTTTTTAAAAAGCAATTGGAAAATATGGCGCTTTCATTTGACTGGAGCAGAGAAGTAGTCACAGCGGATCCTTCTTATTATAAATGGACGCAGTTTTTGTTTTTGAAAATTTATAATTCTTGGTTCAATAAAAAATTTAATAAAGCAGAACATATCGACACACTCATTCATGAGTTTGAAAAGTCGGGAAGTGTTCATATTGATGCAGCATCAGACAAGTATTCAAGTTTTGACGCTAGTGAATGGATTGGATTTACAAGCCTTGAAAAGGAAAATATTTTATCTAGATACCGAATGGCTTACCAAGCATATGCAGAAGTAAATTGGTGTCCCGCTTTAGGAACTGTTCTAGCGAACGATGAAGTAAAAGACGGCTTCAGCGAGAGAGGTGGACATCCTGTTGAGAAGAAAAAAATGCGTCAATGGTTTCTAAGAATTACTGCCTACTCAGATCGCTTATTGGAGGGATTGAAAGAATTGGATTGGAGCAAGCCAATGAAAGATATGCAAACCAATTGGATTGGAAGAAGTGAAGGAGCAGAAATTGAATTTCAAATAAAAGATTCCACAGAAAAAATAAAGGTTTTTACAACAAGGCCAGATACTGTTTTTGGGGCAACTTTTTTAGTGCTTGCACCTGAAAAGCCAATCACAGAAATGATTTCAGCGACAGAGGAAAATGAAAGTATACAAAAATATATCGCATATGTCAAAAGTAAAACCGATGTAGAACGTCAACAAAATAAGATGATCACTGGTGCTTTCACGGGTGCATATGCTATTCATCCATTTACAAAGAAGGACATGCCAATTTACACGGCAGAATATGTACTTTCTAATTATGGAACAGGAGCAATTATGGCAGTGCCAAGTGATGATGAAAGAGACTTGGCTTTTGCAACTAAATTCGATTTACCCATTATTCAGGTCATCGACCGAAGCAATTATCCCAATGCTACTATTGAGGATAAAGTAGGTCAACTAATCAATAGTGATTTTTTGAATGGTATGGAGATTAAGGAGGCGATTCATTGTATGCTCGATAAAATTGAGAGCATGGAGCTAGGAACAAGGAAAATTAATTATAAAATTCGTGATGCTGGCTTCAGTCGACAAAGATATTGGGGTGAGCCCATTCCGATAAGATACGAAAATGATGTCCCGATTGTTGTGGAGGATTTACCACTGCTTTTGCCAGAAACTAATAGCTACAAACCGAGCACAGACGGTCGTTCACCCTTGGCAAGTATTCCTGAATGGATCGATAAGGGATACGAAACAGACACCATGCCGGGCTATGCAGGTAGTAGTTGGTATTTTTTAAGATACATGGATCCTCATAACGAGAAAGAGTTTATTGGCAAAGAAGCAGAGCAATACTGGAAAAATGTTGATTTTTATATCGGAGGAAGTGAGCACGCAGTGGGTCATTTATTATATGCGCGATTATGGCAAAATATTTTCTTTGATTTAGGACTTGTAAGTCAGCTTGAACCATTTAAAAAATTGGTAAATCAAGGAATGATACAAGGTCGAAGCAGTATTGTGTATAGGGTGAATGGCACTAATACTTTTGTAAGTAAAGGTTTAATCGCCCAATATGAAACATCAGAAATACATTGTGATGTAAATTTTGTTGAAAACGATATTCTAAATATCTCTTTGTTCAAAAATTGGAGAGAGGAGTATGCTTCGGCAGACTTTATTTTGGAAGATGCCAAATATATTTGCGGCTCTGAAATCGAAAAAATGAGTAAACGTTGGTATAATGTAGTCAATCCAGATGATATGGTTGCTAAATATGGCGCTGATTGTTTTCGAATGTATGAGATGTTTTTAGGTCCTGTAGAGGATAGTAAACCTTGGAATACGCAAGGAATTGATGGCGTTGCAAAGTTTCTTCGAAAAACTTGGCGTTTATTTTACGATGAGCAAGGAAAGTGGCTAATTAATGAAGAACAGTCAACAAAGGAGGAACAAAAAATATTACATAAAACGATAAAGAAAATAAGCGAAGATATTGAGCGCTTATCACTCAATACTAGTATCTCTGCTTTTATGATTTGTTGCAATGAACTTACTTCATTAAAATGTCATAAACGGGAAGTATTGGAAGTCCTATTGCAGTTGATGGCACCTTTTGCGCCTTTCATCACAGAAGAATTATGGGCGAAATTAAAAAAGGAAAACAGTATTCATGCCTCAATCTTTCCAATGTATAACGCAGCTTACTTAGTAGAAAGCAATTATCAATATCCTATCTCAATCAATGGTAAGGTGAAGATGACTCTTGAGTTTCCGCTAGATTTGGATATTGTCGTAATTGAATCTGCTGTAAAAGAAAATGAAAAAGTATTGCAATATATTGGGGACAAAGCGATTAAAAAAATTATCATCGTTAAGGGGAAAATTGTAAATATTGTGATTTAATTTTCTTCGCTCATCGTATGAAATAAGCAATAAGGCACTTTCTTCTAACTCATTTTATAGCTAGTATAATACTGCTTTAGGTGATTATGATAAGTATGCATTCAGACAGAATTAGTAGTAATTTTGTTTTAATGAGTCAATTCAATCAATCTTGAAATCAATCTATTTTATTTTCTTCACAATATTTGTAAGACCCTTGTCTTATCTTCCTCTGTCTGTTCTTTATGTTCTTTCTGATGGATTTTATTTGATTATCCGATATCTACTTCGATATAGAATTGACGTTGTTAAGAAAAATATCAACCACGCTTTTCCCCTTCTAACTACGGTCGAAAAAGATAATATAATCAAAGCGTATTATCACTTTTTGGCAGATGTGATGGCTGAAAATGTGAAGGGCTTGAGTATTACAAATGATGAAATCGAAAAAAGAGTAAGCTATAAGGGAGTAGAACTACTGGAGCAATACTTTAAAGAGAAGCGAAATGTAACGATTCTCACAGGTCACAGTTGTAATTTTGAATGGATGTTGATGACCATTAATAAATTTCTACCCCAAGCGGTTTATTCTTTTTATGTTGAAATTTCGAACCCCTATTTTAGAAAATTAATACTTGATAATCGAACACGTAATGGCTTGCAATTATTGCAGGCAAAAGATGCTAGCGCTTTTTATAAAGATGCTTCTATACAAAATTTTGCTAATATTTTCGCTTCCGACCAATCACCTTCAAATCTTGAGAAAGCACAATGGACAAATTTTTTGAATCAAGACACAGCTTTTATCATGGGAGCCGATAAGTATTCACGACTGAAAAGGTGTGCTGTGGTTTATATGGAGATGAAATGTATAAAGAAAGGCTACTATGAGATCACTTTTAGTGAATTATGTTCAAACATTGATTCTTTAACGAGAGATGAGCTGTTATCTGTCTATGTTGATTGTCTTGAAACAACGATTTTAAGTCAACCTAGTAATTGGTTATGGTCTCATAATCGGTGGAAGCATCAACGAAAATAAGCAGCAAGTATGATTCATATGACCTAACTAAATGATTATAAGATGCTTGGTGCCTTGTCTCTTTGATTACATTCTCAGATTTTGTTGATAAACGTAACATAAAATGTGTATTTTATTCACAAATTGGTAACATTTGACATACTTGATTACCTTAACTTTGCTTTCGAATTAAAATCATTAAAATTGTATAATCTCATGAAAAAATATCTATTTATTTTTGTTGCACTTGTTCTATCTCAAACCGCTTTCTCACAATGTTCTGAATTGTTTTTCTCAGAATATGTTGAAGGAAATCAATCAAACAAGTCGTTGGAAATTTACAATCCAACTAATAGTCCGATTAATTTAAGTAATTATCAGATTCATCGTTGGAATAACGGTGCAGATGTGAGAGATGAAACATACACTCAAGTATTGAGCGGTACCATTCCAGCTAAAGGAGCATGGGTATTAGTAAAAGACACTAATTCAACAGAGATTGTCTATTTTCAATTGAGAAGTAAAGCTAATGCATTTATCACAGCTAATTGTGGTACTGGTTCTACGAATAGAACTCTTTGCCATAACGGGAATGATGCTTATACTTTAGAGAAGGTGGCGGGCGATGTAGTAGTAGATATTTTTGGTCAAGTAGGTATTGACCCAGGTAATCCAACAGCTGGTGGTGGTTGGAATAACAATGCAGCAACCAACTATACAGCTGCTGATTCAACTGGTTCTTCATGGACAACAGACCATACTTTGCGTAGAAAACAAGGTGTTTTGCAAGGGGTGACCGTAAATCCAGGTGGTGGAGGTTCTGTGAATGCTTTCAACGTATCAGTAGAATGGGATTCTATCAGTTTTGACGTGTTTGCAATGTTTGATAGCTTGGGAAATCACCATTGTGATTGTGAAAGTTTCACTAGTATTATCAATCCAACAAATAATTTATTGGTTGAAACATATCCTAATCCAAGTCATGATTTTATACAAATCAATAGTGCTGAAAGTATTTCAGAGATTATGATTCAAAGCATCAATGGTGCAGTGGCTTACAGTGAGTTAATAAAAGGAGATGTTAAAAATACCACAATAGAAATTTCCAAACTTCATATATCTGCTGGCGAATATTTGTTATTCATCAAAGCAAAAAATGGTGCAAGTATCACAAAGGCCATTGCGATAAGCAAGTAATAAAAATTATTTAATTCATTAGGTGCTATAAAACATGGCACCTAATTTAATTTAGTGACCTATGAGAAATCGATTTTTAGTCCTTTTGTTTTTAGGAATAAGCACTCAGATGCTTTCTCAGAAAGGCTTTTTAAAGGGTAATATCAAGGACGGTGCAAGTGGAGAAACCTTATTAGATGCCAATGTTTTATTCAAGGAAGGAATTGGTGTTAAATCTGATTTAGATGGAAATTATAGAATAGAACTCGATTACGGTACTTATAAAGTCAAATTTTCATATGTAGGCTATCAAGCTATAGAGAAATCAGTAGTTATTAAGAATGCGGAACAGGTCTTAAATATTGAGTTGACTGAAAATGTGCTGAACGAAGTAAAGGTGACTGCCGATATAGCAAAGTCAAGAGAAACCCCTGTCGCCTTTTCAAATATCAGCATTCAAAGGATTAAAGAAGACATAGGATCGAGAGATATTCCTATGTTACTGAATAATACGCCTGGTGTATATGCAACCACTAGAGGAGGAGGTGAGGGTGATGCTAGAGTATCTATTCGTGGTTTTAATCAGAGATTTATTGCGGTTTTAATTGATGGTGTCCCTGTCAACGATATGGAAAATGGAGAAGTCTATTGGAGTAACTGGTTTGGCTTGGATGGGGTGACACGAAATATACAAGTACAAAGAGGTTTAGGTGCTTCAAAACTGGCTATTCCTTCCGTGGGAGGTACCATGAACATCATGACTAAAGGAATCGATCAAAAGTCAGAGATTTCTCTAAAACAAGAGATTACTGGCGATGATATGATGCGGAAATATGATAGAGTTTCTTTTAACTCTTTACGCACTTCATTAAATTTTAATAGTGGAAGATTAAATCATGGATGGGGCGTAACAGCTGCAGCATCCTACAAACAAGGCGATGGATATGTTTTTGGAAATAATTTTCGTGGTGTTTTTTATTATTTAAAAGTAGAAAAACAATGGAAAAAACAAACATTAAGCGTCTCAGTTTTTGGCGCTCCACAACAACATGGCACAAGAAATGGCAAGCAACTTATCTCTACGTATGATAGGGATTATGCAGCAAAATTGTTTAAAGGAAGCGACAAGCAATATCAAAGTATGATTGCCCTGAATCAAGCAATGACTTACATGCGTCAGTCACCCGGTGCCACAAGTAAAGCCTTTTACGATTCGGTGTATAGTTCGGTAAGTGACCAAATCGACTCCACAAACTTCGATCAGTTTTATGATGCTAATTTTATTGATACCACCGGCGCGCAAAATTTTGGTATACGTTATAATGATGTATGGGGGCCAGTTTCAAGATATGAGAGTGAAGAAGATACCACACAAGGCAGAGTAAAGTCACAGATTTTAAATGTGACAAGAAATGTATATCAAAAACCGCAAATTACTATACGTCATACATGGTCACCTAATGAGAAATTTTTTCTTGTGACCACCTTATATTCCTCCATCGGAATTGGAGGAGGGAATAGTTCTGAAGGTGTTCCTTTTGTAAGAGATCTTGCTACAGGAAATATTGTTCCTCAGCTTAGTTATGATGCAAATGTAAATAGATTGAGTGGTGTTGCTAAAACCATCATCAAGCAAAGTGTAAATAGCCATTATTGGGTGGGCGGTCTTTCTACTTTTGAGTATAAACCATATAATTTTCTTACTTTTTCTGGTGGACTAGATGCTCGTTATTATCAAGGTATTCATTATAGAGAAGTGGTTGATTTGTTTGGGGGTGATTACTACAGAGAAGTATCAACAGCTAATTTAAATAGA
The DNA here is from genome assembly GCA_945872405.1 of Chitinophaga pinensis. Classification (GTDB taxonomy): domain Bacteria; phylum Bacteroidota; class Bacteroidia; order Chitinophagales; family CAMDFR01; genus CAMDFR01. The sequence continues at coordinate 24,731 of CAMBZT010000011.1, forward strand.
GATATTAAAGATTCTTTAGTAGTTGGCGACAAGTTGGGCTACAATTACTTGGGTATTGTTAATTATGTCGGAGCTTTTGGACTATTAGAATACAAACAGAAAGATTTTTCAACCTTCGTCAATGTTTCGTCTGGAGTTACCGTTTATAATAAAACAGACTATTTTACTAGAAAAGATTTATTTATAGACGGCAAGCGTTATGAAAGAGCAGTAGGATTTGGCGATGTCTTTTATTACAATGGAAGCGAAAGTATTATTGCATATAGTAATGAGACCGTGAGAATAAATGGCGATACTACTTTTGTAAAAAATCCATTACAGGCTGAAGAAAAAATGATTATTGGAGCAAACAGAACGTATACAAACGAATCTGCGGAAGCCAAAACATTTAAGTTAGGAAACACCTCAGTACCAAGTTTTATTATTAAAGCTGGTTTTAATTATAATTTCAATGAACATCATAATTTGTTCATGAATATTGGTTTTATCTCGAAAGCACCGCCATTTAATGCTGTAATTCCAAACAGTTCAGTTCCGAAGGTTTCAGATTTTAAGAATGAGAAAATATTTGCACTAGAGCTTGGTTATGGATTAAAGTCAAAGTACATTAATGCAAACTTTAATGCTTACATGACTGATTGGAAAAATAAACCTACCACAAAATCATTAACCGATCCACTGAATCCAGATATCAATGAAGTGGTATATATACCCGGACTTTCAGCTCGACATATCGGAGCGGAATTAGAGATAACAATTAAAGCGCATAAAAAATTAAGCATCGAACCAATTATATCCTATGGAGATTGGAGGTGGACAAACTCAAGTGATTTTGTTTACACCTTTGAATCTGGTGGAGCCGACACGTTTTCTTTTGATGCTACTAATGTACATGTAGGAGATGCGGCTCAATTTCAAGTTGGTGGAGCCGTTCGTTATGAGCCTATCAAAGGACTTTATTTTAAGCCGCAGGTCGTTTATTTTGACAAAAATTTTGCAGACTTCAATCCCGATGGACTATCTGGAGTTAATGCGAGAAGAGAGTCTTGGAGATTGCCGGGCTATTATACTTTAGATTTTTCAATGGGCTATAGTAAAGTGTTCAAGAAAAAGTATGGACTTACTTTTAGAATCAATTTATTCAATATTACCAACTCACTATACATTGCAGATGCTTTTAATAACGCATCATCACAATATCGCGATTTTGACGCAAAATCTGCTACCGTTTATTTTGGTCAAGGATTTAGGTGGAGTGCGGGTATAGAATTAAGCCTTCAAGACTTTATAGGAAATAAAAAGAAGGATATACCTCAGCAATAATTTACGTATTTTTGTTATTCAAGTAACAAGGCAAAGAAATCATAATCAATCATCAATTAAAATAAAATGAAAAAGACACTTTTATTATTTTGCAGTTTCGCTGCTTCGATATTCGTAAACGGACAAGCTAACGTTCCTAATTCATGGGATTGTGCTGGTGCTTTTCCTGCAGGCTATTCTGAATATGAGACCAATGCAGCTAACTCATATACGTCAAGTCCTTATTACTTAAGTGCTCCTGCTGCTTATAAAATTGATAGAGTAAATGAATATTTAAAAATAGCCGTAAATGACGTTGCTGGTCCGATAACTTTCCACGTCAGAGGCACAGGTTCAGCACCTTGGCAGGGAACTTTAAAAGTGCAAGAGTCAGTAGATTCTATTGTATGGACAGATATGAATATCTATGCAGGTGCTGCCATTGACGCAACGGCTTGGGCGACTCATACAGAAACACCTCTTTCAGCTTCTCGTTATTTCAGATTTATTTTAACGACAAAAGTTAGTGGTTATAATATTGGATTGGATGATATCTCTATTGCCATACCAGCAGCTGGTCCAGAACAAGAAATAGCTGCTAGCTTCTCCATCATAAACATTCCTAATAATGGTGACTTATATGTAAATTCCGCAGTTGGTACACCTAATGTCACGTCTATTAACCTAGAAAATTTAGGTACTTTTGGTGACTTGAATATTACTTCACCAATTACCATCTCAGGTCCAGCCGCTGCTGATTACGTAATGGGTAGTTTCCCAGCCAGAATATCTGCTGGTAACATTGCACCAATCAATTATACCTTCACGCCTTCAGTATCAGGAAGCAGATTGGCTACAATGACAATTCCTAATGACGATTCAGATGAAAATCCTTTTATCATTAATTTGATTGGTATTGGTGGTTCTTATGCTAGTGAGCCGGCTGCTTCAGCAAGTGCATTAACTTTTAGTAATGTAAAATCTTATAGAATGGATGTGGCATGGGCGACAACTGCTGCAGATGGTTATTTAGTGTTGAGAAAATCAGGATCAGCTGTTACTGATGCTCCTGTAGATGGTACAGAATATGATAAAGGACAAGCAATTGGTACTTCAAAAGTATTTTATGTTGGGACTGGCAATGCATTTACATCCCAAGAAATTATTGCGAATACTGGTTATTATTATGCTGTATTTCCTTACAATGCAACCGCACCATACATTAATTATAAGCAATCAACTCCCTTAACGGCTAATCAAATGAGCACCAATGGAAATATTGGAACTTATTATACAACCATTGATACAAACGCAGCAAGTTTCTTAACTACTTTAACCTCACTGATTAATAATCATATTCAAATTTTTTATAGCAATTACGAAAACTATATCATTGCAAACTACTTAACGCGTGATACCGTTCTTGATAAAATGGTATTGAATTGTGATTATAGTGGACAAAATATCCAGTATTCACCGCCATTCGATTTCGCGGCAACGAATAGCAGCCGTGAGCATAGAATGGCCTCAAGTTGGATGCCTACATTCGGCGTAGACCCAAATCATGAAGATCGATATGCCTATTCAGATATCTACAACTTAGCATATACAAATCAAAATGATGTCAACCTAATGAGAAGCAACCATGCTTTTGGTACAGTAGGTACAACAACAGGTTCATTTTTATTGGCTAAATGGGGAACAAATACAAAAGGATACGATGTTTTTGAGCCTAGAAGTGATTTTAGAGGTGATGTAGCCAGAGCATTATTTTACATGAGTACTTGTTACCATAATGCGGATAATAAGGTGTCTGGCGGTAGCGCAAGTGTGCGTAGTTGGGCTTGGAATGATTTGTTGGTAGCTGCCTCTTTCGGGGACACAGCTTGGCATTTAGCCTCAAAAGAAGATCAGTGTTTGATGAAAGAATGGGCAACACTTGACCCACCAAGCAACGAAGAAATTGCGCGCAATGATTATATCGCTTCGGTTCAAAATAATCGTAATCCGTTTATCGATCATCCAGAATGGATAGATTTGATTGACTTTAACACCATGGCGAAGAGCAGAACAGCTTGTACAGGTGGTAATATTGGAATCAACGATGCAAGTGTTACTATCAATACAGAAGTGTATCCTATTCCTGCAACTACCGTTTTAAACATCGATTTTACAATGGATAAAGTGATTGATTTAACTTTTGAAATCAGAGATATGAGCGGTAAAGTAATTTACACAAACACGTCAAAAGCTAATCTAGGCAATAACCACAAAGAAATTAGTACTTCAAAATTAGCAGCAGGTATTTATATGTTAGTGATGAATGCAACAGGTTATAACGCCATCCAAAAAGTGGTGATTCAATAATCTTTTTCTTAGATAAAATTTCAATCCTTCTGTAATTTATTTTACAGAAGGATTTTTTTTGGCGAATGCCTCCTCACGTCGGCACCGCGCTCTACGCTTCTAGTGCTTGCCCCACATGCGTTTGGCAAGCAGCTAGCGCTGCGATCGCTTTCGCATCTTGCGTTACTCAACGAATATGATCGCTTTCTTCGTCAGGTAAATTTTGCAATAGTTCAGTGATCGTTTTTTGTAGCCTTGGATGTATATAACCAGGAGCAATCTCATCTAGTGGCTCTAGAACAAATTGACGTATATGCATCAAGGGATGGGGTATCGTTAAACTCTGTTCTTCAATAATTTCATCATTGTAAAAAATGATATCAATATCAATGATTCGTGCTTCCCACTTCTGTTTTCTGATGCGACCTAAACCTTTCTCAATTTGGTGAATTACTTGAAGCAATGGGAGTGGGGCTAATTCAGTCTGAATACAAATGACTTGATTAAGATAATTTTCTTGATTTTCAACACCCCATGGTGTCGTTTCTATCACGCTAGATTGATTCGTAATGATTCCAAGTTTCTTATCAATTTCTATCATTGCGTCTTTTAAATGCTGCTCGCGATTTCCCATGTTTGTACCTAAACTCAAATAGACTTTATTCATAAGATAAAAGTACATTTTTTAACCCGTTAGCTTTCTGAAAAAAAATAAACCCCGAAGATTTTATTCTTCAGGGTTTGGGAGTATAGTATTAATTATCTTGCCATATTCAGTGCTTCGTTGTTTGGGTCTGCCATCTGATTATCTACAGGATCTTCTGGGGGATGATTCTTTAAACTCCAATTGTAAATTGGCATGGCAGCTAATGTTGTTGTCACTGCTATTAGCACTAAAATTGAAAAAGTATTTTCGTCTATAATTTTATTTTCTAGACCAATTGTTGCAACAATTAATTCCATCAAACCTCTGGCGGTCATTAAACCTCCAATGGCAGAAGATTCACGCCAAGAATAGCCAGTCCACTTCATACTTAACAATACTGGGATATACTTACAGCCGAATGCAAAAGCAAGGATTACTAAGGATGGAACTAAATATTCAGGTGCAAACAATTTTAGGAAATTTGTTTTTAATCCAGAGAAAGCAAAGAAAAGTGGCAATAGGAAAACAACCATAATATCTGTCAATTTCAATTTTATTTCACTTATCAATATTTTTTCACGAGGCATGGCTAAACCTATGATAAAACCTCCAAAAACACTATATAGACCAATCTTATCGGTGATGATGGCACATATCATTAAAGTCACCACAATCACTGCAAAATGGGTTTGAGTCATAGCTCCTTTTTTATCAATGTTGTTTGCCATTTTTTGCAATAGTGGTTTCGCAATCAAAAAAGCTACAGCAATAAAAACGACTGCCCCAATCAAGGTAAAGATACCAGCACCAAAATTACCAGTCTTAGCCAAGGAGATAATAAATGCGAGCAAGATCCAAGTGATCACATCTTGACCGCTGGCAGATAACATGGCAAGTGTCCCAATTTTGGTTTGAAGTAATTTTTTTTCATCCAAGATTCTAGCCAGCATTGGGAAAGCCATAATGGATAAGGCGGTGCCTAAGAAAATCATAAACACCATTAAACTCGTACCACTAATTGCTAATTGATCGAAATACATCCAAGCTGCTAAGCCACCTAAAGCGAATGGAATAACTGTGGCTACGATTATTAAAAGCGTGGATTGTTTTTTTAATAATTTATCTACCTTACCAAAGTCGATATCGATACCCACTAGAAACATATAGAAGGATAAGCCAATATTACCAAGGATATAAATCATTGGTTTGGTATCTGCGAATAAATAGTTGGTGACATCTGGCATAATAGTACTGAACAATGTAGGACCTAATAAAACGCCTGCTATCATTTCGCCCACTACTCTAGGCTGTTTAATATAGACCATAAAAGAACCAACCAAACGAGCCATAATAATAATAACAACAATAGCGCAAGCCACGTGAACAAATAATTCTAAGTTAGCCATTGGAGGGTTAGTTGGGGGTATAATTTGGGGCATATTTGTTTTTTTTATTTTTAAAAAAATAGGTATCTGTATTATTTATTACCTGATTTATTGCTCATTTTAGTAGCGTATGTATTCTAAAATATTGAAACAAACATAAATTAATTAAATGAAATCTAGTTAGTTAGCAAATCTAAAATTTTATCAAATGATATAACAAAATGATTATCAAATATCATTTCTAATTGTTTAATAATGATTTTATTTTTATTATTGATTTGTGGTCATACTCTTAAAACGTTGACCTTTATTAAGTTGAATTTTGAATTATTTCGAATGAATTTTCAAAAACAGGGCGCAAAAATGTGGATAAATATTTTGATTTTTTTAAAATAATCCAGAATAAATATTATTTCAAAATCTCTGAAAGCTTTGTCAATAATACCTTTGCGAAGTTGGTCCAATTATATTTTATTGTAAAATCTTCTCTTTTTTTCTTATCTAAATAATTGGTATTTAGTTGTTTAATCTGTAGCATTTTTTTTGCTAAATCTGCTGTATCATTATTTAGAAAGGTCAATGATAATGGTTTAGAGATTTCATCCATACTTGTATCAGCTGTAGTGATCACCGCAGTGCCAACACTCATCGCTTCTATTACTGGAAATCCGAATCCTTCATATTGTGATGGATAGATGAGTGCGCCCGCATTTCGATATAGAAAACTTAATTCTTCATTTGATATATAGCCAGTGATAATGATTTCATTTTTATTGGGGTGCTCAGCAAGTCTTTGTTCAAAAGCTTCGTTTTTCCAGCCTTTGCCGCCTGCAATGATTAACTGAGTTTGATCATTGTTTGTTGTTTTATAAATTTCAAAAGCATCTAAAAGCAAGGATAAATTTTTACGAGGTTCTAGTGTACCAACAAACAAAAAATAATCTTGTTTCGAGAGTTGATATTTTTGATTTAATTCCTTTTCATGAATTACATTCACCAGTTTTCTTATACCAGGATATATCATCCATGTTTTCTCCTTGGTAAATGGATAAAAGCGATGTAATTCCTTTTCAGTCGTCAATGAATTTGTTAAGATATAATCACTTTTCTTTAAGATTCTAGGAAGAAATAACTTTTGTAAAATGCCACTATGCCAACGATGCCATTCAGGAAATAAAACAGCAGATAAGTCATGTATAATGGTGATTCGTTTAATGTTACTCGGTAAATTAAAGGGACCAAAATGTGCTGGTTCAATCACCACATCTACCTTCTCTTTTTTAAAGATGGAAGGAATAATAAAAAACAAACGAAAGGATGCATAGCCAATAGGTAGTGCAATATTCTTGACCACAATTTCTTTTACATTGGTATACGCTTTGCTAATCTCATTCCCTTCTTTTTGTCTTATAATGATATATTCGTTCACTCTATCATTTGCAATTAATGCCAATACCATTTCCAATGTATATACGTGTACCCCTGCATTTTGATTGTCTATTGGATCTGCAATAATTCCTATTCTCATTTCTTAGTGTTTACTGTTTTCATCATGGCTCAATGCATCAATTACTTATTAGCATCAGCCTGCATTTGACTCAGCTTATTTACAATATCAAGATAAATCAAATCGAAGTCATCCGGGTTTTGAATATAAAATGCATAGGTGGCATCAAAGGTTTTTCTGCTAGCCTTATAATTCTTTAAGATTTGATCAAAGTTAGCCTTATTAAAGATTACCAAACTATCGCCTTGTAATCCATTTTGTTCAAGCAATGCATCTGTGAGATGAACATCAGTCAGAATATTAACAAAATCTTCTCTCGGCAAGAGATTCTCTGGTCTTACTTTTTTATCTTTGCATGCAATTGTGATCAGCAACACTATAAAAAATAGCGTTAGTATGGAAATATATTTTTTCACCTTCCAAAAATACTACAATTATAAGATATGAATATTGAATTTTATCATCACTTATTAAATCAATTGAAAGGGAATGATACTGCACTTATAGCTGTATCTAAGACTCGTTCAGTAGCTACGTTACAGTTGGCATATCAATTAGGTGTTCGAGCTTTTGGTGAGAATAAAGTGCAAGAATTGGTAGATAAGCAAGCAGCATTGCCGAGTGATATTGACTGGCACTTTATCGGGCATCTACAGCGCAATAAGGTAAAGTATATTGCCTCATTTGTGCATTTGATTCACGGAGTCGATACGCTCCAATTGCTAGAAGAGATTGATCGACAGGCAGCGAAAAACAATCGAAAAATAAATTGTTTATTGCAGTGTTACATTGCATCGGAGGAGACAAAATTTGGATTTAATGAGGTAGAATTGCTAGACTTATTAGAAAGCGATATCCTTTCAAACTATAAGCATATCACCATTTGTGGACTAATGGGTATGGCAACTAATACAGAAGACAAGCGTATTGTAAAGCAAGAATTTGAAGGACTTAAGACTTTGTTTGAGAAATTGAAATGTAGTTATTTTCAAGGGCAAGTAACTTTTAAAGAACTATCTATGGGAATGAGTGGCGATTATAAAATCGCACTTGAACAGGGTAGTACCATGGTTAGAATTGGCAGTAGTTTATTTGGTGATAATAAGTAGCAGAGTATACATAGATGATCAGATTTACAGTAGGGGTTGAAGGCAGTACCATTTACGCCGTAAGACCTGGTGACGGCTATTTTGTGCTTTAGCCGGCAACTGCCCAAACGTCTTTACTTTTTAAAATGGCTTACTATTAATGTATTGGAAATGTATCTGAGGATAGATTGAAGGCCTTTTCAAAAGCATCCAAACTAAAGTCAGATTTAATTCTTGATGCGCCAAAATAAGCCAGAAGATTTTCTGTGGGCATATTGCCAATCATATTGTCTTTTGCCATTGGACAGCCACCAAAACCTTTGATAGCGCCATCAAATCGGCGACAGCCAGCCTCATCTGCAGCCTTTATTTTTTCTTCCCAGTTGTGCGCTGCAGTATGTAAATGAGCTCCGAATTCAATGTCGGAATAGGTAGGTACTAATTGATGAAAAAGTTCTGAAATTAAATTAGGTGTTGCAACACCTATAGTGTCTGATAATGAAATAATTTTAACCCCAAGTTTTACCATACGATCTACCCAATAATACACAATATCGCTATTGTATTCGTCGCCATAAGGATTGCCAAACCCCATAGAGAGATATACTACTAGCTCTTTATTGGTGCGAGCACAGAGATTGTATAGCTCTTCAACAATAACAATGCTTTCAGTAATTGTTTTTTTTGTATTACTTAATTGAAAGTTTTCCGAAATACTGAATGGATAGCCGATATAATGGACTTTTTCAAAAAGGGCAGCTTGTCGACCGCCGCGAATATTTGGAACTATGGTCAATAATTTTGTTTGACTGTCTTTGCAATCAATACTACTCAAGACTTCAATTGTATCAGCCATTTGAGGGATAACTGATGGAGAAACGAAGCTGCCCACATCTAAGGTATCAAATCCTACTTTTAGTAATGCATTGATGTAAGTAACTTTTTTGTTGGCGGGTATAAAATCCTTGATGCCTTGCATAGCATCGCGTGGACATTCTATTATTTTTACTATTGATGAATTCATAATTGAATTGTAAAGAAAGTATATTCTACTCTTAGAACATAATTGTACCTGAGATTATTGAACACATCCTGAATCAAAGCAACTTTCTTTGTTTCCATCAGTCTGACAATGTTTTGATTATCTTTATGCCATTGGTAGAGATCAGTAACTTTTATTTTTTGAAGTAAAGCATCGTAGATTATGTTTAAATGTATTTATTTAGTATTAGCGCTTCTCTTATTTTTGACACCAAATCAAGCTCAGATAATTGGTTGCACTGATCCATTGGCAACTAACCATAATGCTTCAGCAAATAGTAATGATGGTTCTTGTGTGTACGCTCCTGTTTCAGTTTCCCCTATTGCTTCCTTTCCTTTAGATTCTTCTATAAGGGAAACCTCCGGATTGATATACCTTGATGGTCATTTGATAACACATAATGACAATGATGATATTCATTTATATTCTCTAGACACAAGCGATGGTCAGATACTAGGGAAAGATTCTTTGAATGCTTGTATAAATAAGGAGTGGGAAGAGATTTCGCAAGATAGTCTTTATCTTTATTTGGGAGATTTTGGCAATAATGCAAGCGGTAATAGAATAGATTTACGCATACTTAGAATAGAGAAAAGTTCCTTCATGTCAGCATCGTCAATTGTTGATACCATCTATTTTTCATATGCAGATCAAACAGATTTTAGCGCTCATGCAGCAAATACAACAGACTATGATTGTGAAGCATTTTTTGTTTCTAAAGACAGTATTTATTTGCTTACAAAGCAATGGCAAAGCAAGAAAACATGTGTCTACAGCTTACCTAAACTACCTGGTAACTATAGCGCTCAACCACTAGATACATTGAATGTAAATGGTTTAGTAACAGGTGCAGCTTATAGAGAAGAGGAGCGATTACTTGTACTGAGCGGATACACTAATCTATTGCAACCATTTAGTTATTTATGTTATGATTTTCAGGAGCACGATTTTTTTGGAGCTAATAAAAGAAGAATAGATATTGCTTTGCCTTTTCATCAAATTGAAGGAGTTGCCACTAATGATGCTTTGAAGTATTATATGACCAATGAAAGTTTCGTGCAAGGTTCCTTGATAAATAGCCCACAAGCATTTCATATATTTGATTTTACTTCCTGTTTGAATGACTATTTGAATGCGACTATCAATGGACTTAGTACATTATCAGCATCGTCTGAGATTAGCCTGTATCCCAATCCCACAGCCGATTATTGTTCTATAAAACGAAACGGTTTGAGCCTATCAAATATCAGTTTTCGAGTTTTGAATACTTTGGGAGAAGAAGTTTTTAAAGGCGATGTCGGCGGTTCGGAGGCGTTGATAGACCTGCGTTCCTTACAAAACGGAATCTACATCATAGAACTGAAAAGCCCATACAAAAATAGGTTTAGCATTGTAAAGCAGTCAGAATAAACTAGCCTTCATTGAGTCGAGGTCTCAATCTATTTTCTTTGCTCTTATTGAATATCATCTGACCTTTATCGATTCCTTTTCTATATTCTTTTTGTAAATCTTCAGGTAAGTCTAGGACTATGCTACAAGCTTCACTGCAGCACCCATGGTGTTTTTTATCACATTTTTTACATTGGATAAAAAGCAGGTGGCAAGCTTCGTTTTTGCAATTGGTATGGTCATCGCAAGGGTCGCCACATTGATGACAAACAGCGATTACATCATCACTTATTCTTTCACCTAATCGTTCATCAAAGACAAAATTTTTGCCAATAAATTTATTTTCAAGTTGTTGTTCCTTAGCAGTATTTGCGTAATGAATAATGCCACCTTCTACATGATATACATGATCAAACCCATGATGCAACATATAGGCGCTCGCTTTTTCGCAACGAATACCTCCTGTGCAATACATGATAATATTCTTGTCCTTTTTATCCTGCAACATTTGTACCGCCATTGGTAATTGTTCGCGAAAAGTGTCTGAAGGAATTTCAATCGCATTTTTGAAATGCCCTACTTCATATTCATAATGATTGCGCATATCTACAATAACAGTGTCAGGATCTTTAGTCATTTCATTAAAGGTATCCACTTGCACATATTTCCCTGTCTGGTTCATGCTAAAAGAAGGGTCTGTAATACCATCTGCTACAATTTTGCTCCGCACTTTTATTTTTAGGACCCAAAAGCTTTTTCCATCATCATCTATTGCGACATTTAGTCTTAGTTGATTCAAGTCTGATATTGAATAAAGATAGGATTGAAAGGCTTCGAAATTTGTTTCTGGGACGCTGATTTGAGCATTGATACCTTCATTGGCTAGGTATATTCTACCAAAGACCTTTAACTCGCTCAGATTTCTGTATAATTCATCCCTGAATTCATCAGGATTAGAGATATTGAAATACTTATAAAAAGAAATCGTTTTGCGAAATTCTGTTTCTTTGAAAAGTAATCCTTTCAACTCCTCTTGGGAGATTCGGTTATGTAGTGGTTTCATTGTTTCAATTTTTAGTCTTGCGTTTCGAGTGATGGACCGAAATCACTGGCAGGGTGAACAAAAAAAGAGTGGACAAAGTTAGCAGAATTTTTTATCTAAATAACATGATGTTAATCAGTAAATGAGCTGACAAGTACCCTAATTTTTAGTCGATATTTTGGAATTCTACTTTCACTTATCAGCAATATCTTCTTACATTTACTTTTGAAACGAACCTTAAAATTTAATAAAATCCCCTATGAACAAAGAAGTAAAGGATGCAAAAGAAGCCATCGCAGATATTGAATCAGGTATGACCATAGCCCTTGGTGGTTTTGGTTTGTGTGGTATTCCAGAGAATACAATCAATGCCTTAGTAGATTCTAAAATTGATAACTTAACTTGTATTTCTAATAATGCCGGGGTAGATGATTTTGGTATAGGAAGGATGTTGCAGCAACGTCAGGTCAAGAAAATGATATCTTCTTATGTGGGTGAAAATGCTGAATTTGAAAGGCAGTTGTTGAGTGGAGAGTTGGAGGTGGAACTCACGCCCCAAGGAAGTTTAGCAGAGAAATTGCGTGCAGGTGGCGCAGGTATTCCTGCTTTTTTTACAGCAACAGGTTATGGAACTGAAGTGGCAGATGGCAAAGAGACGAGAGAAATTGATGGACGCTGGTATGTTTTGGAGCCAGCACTTACCGCTGATTTTGCCATAGTGAAAGCATGGAAAGGTGACAGACATGGCAATTTAGTTTACAAGGGCACTGCACAAAATTTCAATCCATTGGTTGCAATGGCGGGTAGAATAACGATTGCAGAGGTAGAGGAAATAGTGGAGTTGGGAGAGTTAGATCCCGATCACATTCACACCCAAGGTATTTTTGTCCAACGTATTTTTCAAGGAAAGGATTACGAAAAGCGCATTGAACAAAGAACAGTTAGAAAAAAATAGGTTTTTATAATGACTTACGAATCCATTTTAAAAGATATAAAAGCAAGAAAATTTGCGCCACTCTACTATTTAATGGGAGAGGAACCCTATTTTATTGATAAAGTTACTGAAGCAATTGAAAATGGTGTTTTGAATGATGGTGAAAAATCCTTCAATCAAACTGTTTTTTATGGTGGCGAAATCTCCGTCAATCAATTATTGGATGAAGTGTATAGGGCACCAATGATGAGTCCTTATTTGGTAGTGATAGTGAAGGAAGCGCAGCACCTTAAAAAGATGGAGGAGCTTGAAAGATATTTCGAAAAGCCTATTCCATCAACTATTTTGGTATTAGCTGTCAAGGACAAAAAAATTGATAAACGAAAGAAAATCTATGCTCTTTTGACGAAGAATGCTGTGGTTTTGGAAACGAAGAGAATTTATGAAAATCAAGTACCAGCCTGGATTGAACAGTATTTAGGTAGTTTGAGTTTTTCGGCCACGCCAGCCGCAATTCAAATGATGGCAGAATATCTCGGAAATGAGATAAGTGTTATTACCAATGAGATAGAGAAGTTATTACTCAACAAAGTTGGTGGCGAGAAAATAACGATAGAAGATGTCGAAAAGAATATCGGCATAAGTAAAGATTACAATATTTTTGAATTGCAAAAATCTCTATCTTTTAAAGACGTGGAAAAGTCAATTCGTATCCTCAATTATTTTGGGAGCAACGAAAAGGGTAATCCATTGATTTTTTCTTTGTCTACTTTACATAATTATTTTACAACTCTTTATCAAATGCAGTTTAAGAGAGGAAGTAGCGATAAGGATTTAATGAGTGAATATCGCTTATGGCCCGAGGTATTTAAACAATATAAAGCAGCTTTGAAAAACTTTACCCTAGAAAGAAATGAAAGCATCTTGTTAAAAATTGCTGAGACTGACCTTCGTTCAAAAGGATTAGGTAAGGGCAATACAGAGGATAATGAGTTATTAAAAGAGTTGGTTTGTGATATTTTATACACTTGATATTAGATATTCTGACCTTTCAAAAAGTATTCATTACTTCCTGTATTATTCGATTATTTACCTTTCAACAGAACATCCGCTCTAAGGTCATCTAATTTTATCAAGATGTTAGTAAAAATGGCCATATTGATCAAGACCTCATTGGCATTCCCACCGAACCTTATGGCTTCTCCAATAATGTGAAACCAAGACTAAAATCACCTAGATTTGAAGACTGTAAATCTGTCTATATTGCCAATCTAAATACCATCACCATTACCATGTTTAGATAGTTGCTCTCAGTTAAATATTAATTTACTTACACTTAACAATAAATTGCATAAAATCGTTGATTTTACTTAAGTTTCTCATTCGCTTTTATAATGAATTTACACTATTTTTGCCTTCGATTTTAAAAGTAAATATATTTAGTGAAAAAAATAGAAATGGTTGATCTCATCACACAGTATGAGAAAATCAAACCCGAGATAGATATAGCCATTCAAGGCGTCATTTCAAAGGCTCAATTCATTAAAGGGCCAGAGGTGGTAGAATTTGAAAAAGAATTGGCCACTTATTTGGGCGTTAAACATGTAATTGGTGTAGCCAATGGTACTGATGCACTTCAAATCGCCTTAATGGCATTAGGTTTGCAACCTGGCGACGAGGTAATAACGCCTTCATTTACATACATAGCAACTGTTGAAGTAGTTGCCTTATTAAATCTAATGCCTGTCTTTGTAGAGGTTGATAAGGATACTTTTACGATGGATGTTTCAAAAATTGAAGCAGCGATAACTTCCAAAACAAAAGCAATAGTGCCAGTACACTTATATGGTCAGTCTGTAGACATGGAGCCTCTTTTGGCCTTAGCAAAAAAACACAATATTCCCGTCATTGAAGATAATGCACAAGCTATTGGCGGTACTTATACTTTTGCTGATGGCGCCATGAAGAAGACTGGAGCGATGTCGGATATTGCATGCACCTCTTTTTTTCCATCAAAAAATTTAGGATGTTATGGCGATGGTGGAGCGATGATGACAGATAGCGATGAGTTAGCTGCGAAGATTAGAATGATTGCTAATCATGGTCAAAGCAAACAATATTACCATGATGTGGTTGGATGTAATTCTAGATTAGATTCTATACAGGCCTCTGTATTGCGTGTCAAATTGCGTCAATTGGATAATTATTGCATCGCAAGAAGAAAGGTTGCCGAATATTATAACAATGCTTTTGCGAATCATCCAAATATCATCACCCCAAAAACGGTAGATTACTCTTACAATGTTTTTCATCAATACACGCTTAAATTGATTGACACAGATAGGGATGCATTAAAGAAAAGCCTAGAAGAGGCGAGTATACCGAGTATGATTTATTATCCCATACCTGCTCATAAACAAAAAATGTTTGATGCCATAGGTACTTCACAGGTTGATTTATCAACGACAGATTGGCTTACAGAACGCGTTTTATCTTTGCCTATTCACACCGAAATGCAAGAAGAACAATTAAAGTATATAACGGAAGTTGTGCTAAAATTCTATAAAAAAAATATATGAAAATAGCGGTAATAGGAACAGGTTATGTAGGTTTGGTAACAGGTACTTGCTTTGCCGAAACGGGCAATGAAGTGACTTGTGTAGATATAGATGCAAAAAAAATTGAACAGTTACAAAAGGGCATCATCCCAATCTTTGAACCAGGATTGGATTTAATTTTTCATCGAAGTGTCGAAAAAAATCGATTGCATTTTACTACAGATTTAGAATCAGCAGTAGATCATGCACAAATTATTTTTTTGGCATTGCCCACTCCTCCGGGTGAAGATGGTTCAGCCGATTTAAAATACATTTTAGGGGTAGCCGAAAACCTAGGAAAAATAATGAAGGAGTACAAAGTTATTATTGATAAAAGTACTGTTCCTGTTGGCACTTCAGATAAAGTTCGAGAGATGGTGTTAAAAAATGCCACTACAGAGTTTGATGTCGTTTCTAATCCTGAATTTTTACGTGAAGGGGTTGCGGTAGAAGACTTTTTAAAGCCTGATAGAGTAGTGATTGGGACTAGTTCAGAGCGTGCCAAAAAAATATTGAATCAATTGTATGAACCATTTGTTCGACAAGGAAATCCAATCATCTTTATGGATGAGCGCTCTGCGGAAATGACTAAATATGCCGCAAATTCTTTCTTAGCAACTAAGATTAGCTTCATGAATGAGATTGCGAATCTATGTGAGTTAACAGGAGCCGATGTAGACATGGTGAGAAAAGGAATTGGAACGGATACACGCATAGGCAATCGATTTTTATTTCCTGGTATTGGATATGGTGGTTCTTGCTTCCCGAAAGATGTTCAGGCACTTTACAAAACAGCAAAAGATTACGATTATGAATTCGATATTCTAAAGTCAGTAATGCAAGTAAATCAACGTCAAAGAGAAATTTTTTTACGAAGAATTCTGAATAAGTTTAACCAAGATGTGAAAAATAAGACATTTGCAGTTTGGGGGCTTTCCTTTAAACCCAATACAGATGATATCAGAGAAGCGCCTGCAATTTTTATCATTAAAGAATTATTAGCGGCGGGTGCAATCATTAACGCTTATGATCCAGAAGGGATGGAGAATACAAAGAAAGTTTTTGGAAATAAAGTGAATTTTTGTGCTGACCAATATCAGACCCTAGAAGATGCCGAAGCATTATTGATTATGACAGAATGGAGCGAGTTTAGAACACCTGATTTTGATACAATTGAGTCAAAACTAAAGCATAAAGTAGTGTTTGACGGTCGGAATATTTTTAATGCAGCTGCCATGAAAGAAATGGGTTTTTATTATGAAAGTATTGGCAGGCAGACCATAAATTAAATACTGATGGCAAACAAAAGAATTTTAATCACCGGTGCTGCTGGCTTTTTAGGCTCACATCTTTGTGATCGTTTCATTAAAGAAGGTTTTGAAGTATTAGCAATGGACAATCTGATCACTGGTCGTCTTGCAAATATTGAACATTTGTTTCCGCTAAAAGAATTTACCTTCTACAATCATGACATCACCAAGTACATACATGTAGCAGGTCCTGTTGATTATATCCTCCATTTTGCTTCGCCGGCTAGCCCGATTGATTATTTAAAAATACCTATTCAGACTTTAAAAGTTGGTTCTTTAGGCACTCACAATGTTTTAGGTTTAGCAAAGGCAAAGAATGCTCGAATATTGGTGGCTTCTACATCAGAGGTTTATGGAGACCCAACGGTACATCCCCAAACTGAAGAATATTGGGGCAATGTAAATCCAATCGGCCCGCGTGGTGTGTACGATGAAGCAAAACGTTTTCAAGAAGCCATTACTATGGCATATCATCGTTATCATGGCTTAGAAACAAGAATTATCAGAATATTTAACACCTATGGCCCAAGGATGAGGTTGAATGATGGTCGTGTGTTACCAGCCTTTATTGGACAAGCTCTTCGTGGTGAAGATTTAACTGTATTCGGAAAGGGAAAGCAAACCCGTTCTTTCTGTTATGTAGATGATTTGATTGAAGGCATCTATCGATTATTGATGAGTGATTATGCATATCCTGTAAATATTGGAAATCCAGATGAAATTACTATTCTACAATTTGCCGAAGAGATTATAAAGTTGACAGGTGCAAAGCAAAAGATTATTTATGAAGATTTACCAGTTGACGATCCAATGCAGCGCCAGCCTGACATTACAAAAGCAAGAAGCATACTTGGATGGGAACCAAAAGTAGAGAGAAGTGAAGGACTAAAAATCACATTTGATTATTTTAAATCCTTATCAAAGGAAGAATTATACAACAAAGAACATAATAATTTTGATCAATTTATAAGCAAGTAATATGAGTGATTTTTTTGCACATGAAACAGCATTTATTGACGAAGGATGCAAAATTGGAAAGGGTACAAAAATTTGGCACTTTAGTCATGTGATGTCCAATTGCAGCATAGGCGAACGTTGCAACATTGGTCAGAATGTGGTAATTTCTCCAGAAGTAATTTTAGGAAACAATGTGAAGGTTCAAAATAATGTTTCCATTTATACCGGTGTGATTTGTGAGGATGATGTTTTTTTAGGTCCATCTATGGTTTTTACCAACGTAATAAATCCAAGATCAGCAGTAAATAGAAAAGATCAATATGCCAAAACTGTTGTAAAAATTGGTGCTTCTATAGGTGCAAACGCTACCATTGTATGTGGACATGATATTGGTCGTTTTGCCTTCATTGGTGCAGGAGCGGTTGTAACCAAAAACATACCTGATTTTGCCTTAGTAGTCGGAAATCCTGCTAAACAAATTGGATGGGTAGGAGAGTATGGTCATCGATTGATTTTTGATGAGGAGGGCGATGCTGAATGCGAGGAAAGTAAGCAAAAATATAAATTAGAAAATTATTCAGTCACTAGAATTTCATAAAGAAAAGTTAAGAAAAAATGAATATTTACGAAAAATTATTAAAGAAGGAAACGAAATTAGCTGTGATAGGGTTGGGATATGTCGGTCTACCAATCGCATTAGAATTTGCTAGAAAAATTTCAGTTATTGGATTTGACATCAACGCGCAAAGGGTAGATTTGATGAAGCAGGGTATTGATCCATCTTGCGAATTAGAAAAAGAAGCTTTTGATGGAACAGACATTCAATTCACTTGCAATATTGATGATTTGAAGGAGGCTACTTTCTTTATTGTTGCGGTACCAACTCCGGTAGACATCCATAAAGTACCAGATTTAAAACCAGTTTTAGGTGCTTCCACAACTATTGGAAAAGTGTTGAAAAAGGGCGATTATGTAGTTTATGAATCAACAGTTTATCCAGGTTGTACCGAAGAAGATTGCGTACCGGTTTTAGAAAAAATGACAGGTCTTAAAATGGTTCAGGATTTTAAAATTGGTTATTCTCCAGAAAGAATCAATCCAGGTGACAAAGAACATACCATCACAAAAATATTAAAAGTAGTATCTGGTTGTGACCAAGAATCTTTGGATATTATTGCAGATGTCTATAAAATAGTAGTGCAAGCAGGTGTTCACAAGGCAAGTAGCATAAAGGTTGCAGAGGCTGCGAAAATTATTGAAAATACCCAGCGAGATGTGAATATCGCGCTGATGAACGAGCTATCACAAATTTTCGACCGAATGAATATCAATACCTATGAAGTATTGGAAGCTGCAGGAACAAAATGGAATTTTTTGAAATTTAGTCCAGGATTGGTAGGCGGACATTGTATAGGGGTCGATCCATACTATCTAACATACAAAGCGATTGCTCTAGGATATAAGCCAGAAGTAATTCTAAGTGGTCGTCGAATCAACGACAGCATGGGTGCCTATGTTGCGAAGAAACTAGTGCAACGATTGATAAAAGCGGATAAACAGCCGGGTCGATGTAAGGTTTTGGTGATGGGTGCTACTTTTAAAGAAAACGTAAGTGATATTAGAAATAGTAAAGTAATTGATGTGATTGATGAACTTAAATCGTATTCTATTTCTGTTGATGTAGTTGATTGTTATGCCGATAAAGAGGATGTAAAGCACGAGTATGGATTTGACTTATTGGATACGCCAACAAACGATTATGATGCAGTCATCATTGCAGTAAATCATAATGATTATACCAAATTGAACGAAGGAGAGATTACGAAGCTGATGAATGATGACAAAGGAATTTTAATTGACATTAAAGGAATCTTTAGAAACGATATCAAGAATTTGACCTATTGGTCTTTCTAGATTTGGGGAGCAAACAAAAATATTCGAAATGAAAATACTTATTACTGGAGGAGCTGGATTTATTGGTTCTCACGTTACCAGACGTTTCTTAACGAACTATCCAGCCTACAAGATTTATAATCTTGACAAGTTGACTTATGCAGGGAATTTAGAAAATCTAAAGGATATAGAATCAAATCCTAATTATCAGTTTGTATTAGGTGATATAGTTGATGCTTCTTTTATTAATAATCTATTTTCCACTCATTCATTCGACGCGGTTGTTCATCTTGCAGCAGAAAGCCATGTTGATAGATCGATTACCAATCCACTTGAATTTGTTTTTACAAATGTTATTGGTACAGTTAATCTTTTGAATGCCGCAAAAAATAGCTGGAAAGAAAATTTTGAGGGGAAAATGTTTTATCATGTGAGCACTGATGAGGTGTATGGATCTCTTGGCTTAGAAGGCTTTTTTACAGAAAGTACTTCTTATGATCCTCATAGTCCTTATTCTGCCTCCAAAGCAAGTTCAGATCACTTTGTGAGAGCCTATCATGATACTTATGGATTACCGATTGTAATTTCAAATTGTTCAAATAATTATGGCTCTTTTCAATTTCCAGAAAAGCTAATTCCGCTTTGTATACATAATATCAAAAATAATAAGTCACTACCCGTTTATGGCGATGGCAAATATACTAGAGATTGGCTTTGGGTAGAAGATCATGCACGAGCCATTGATTTGATTTTTCATAAGGGTAAAAATGGAGAGACCTATAATATTGGTGGTTTTAATGAATGGCAAAATATTGATTTGATTAAAGAACTATGTCGAATAATGGATGAAAAATTAGATAGACCAAAGGGAACAGCTGAAAAATTAATTACATTCGTGAAAGATAGACCAGGCCATGATTTGAGATATGCTATTGATGCCTCTAAAATCAATCGAGCTCTTGATTTTACGCCATCAGTTAAGTTTGAAGAAGGATTAGAGAAAACAGTTGAATGGTATCTTTCAAATGATGAATGGATGAATAATGTAACCAGCGGTAATTATAAAAAATATTATGAAGCACAATACACAAATAGATAATATCATGTATAATATTCCGTACCATACTGGTGACTTATCCAAGTTGAATATCCTTGTTACGGGTGGCGCAGGATTTATAGGTTCGAATATTGTTGAGTATCTTATGAAATATGGCACTGGCAAAGTTCGTGTTCTGGACAATCTTAGTAATGGTAATTATATAAATATTGCCAAATATGAAAAGGATGATCGTTTTGAATTTATAGAAGGAGACATTTCAAGTATAGGAACTTGCCTTCAAGCATGTAAAGGAATCGACATGATTACTCATCAGGCAGCTCTAGGTTCAGTGCCTCGTAGTATTGCTGATCCCGCTCGTTCTAATAATGCCAATGTTACTGGCTTCTTGAATATGCTGATAGCAGCAAAAGATTCAAATATAAAGAGAGTGGTATTTGCCTCCTCCTCTTCAGTATATGGAGATCATCCAGCACTTCCAAAATTTGAAGATGTGATTGGTAGTCCACTATCTCCATATGCAGTTACAAAGCTTACAAATGAATTGTATGCCAAGGTTTTTGGGAGTACCTATGGAATGGAGATTATCGGACTTCGATATTTTAATATTTTTGGTCCAAACCAAGACCCAAACAATCCCTATGCTGCGGTGATTCCTATTTTTGTATCGAAAACAATCAAAAGAGAAGAAGTATTTATAGATGGGGATGGAGAGCAAAGTCGTGATTTTACATTCATCGAAAATGCAGTACAAGCTAACGTAAAAGCCCTGCTGACTTCAAATCCTGCTGCAGTGAATCAAATATACAATATTGCTGTAGGAGAAAATTTTTCAGTTAATTATCTATTTGATAAAATTCAAGAAATTTTGAAAGCAGACCATAAACCAACCTATAGAGACGCTAGAAAAGGTGATGTTAAAAATTCTTTGGCAGATATTTCGAAGGCAAGAAAATTGCTCGATTATGATCCGAAATTTACGTTTGAACAAGGTTTGCCAATCACTGTAGAATATTTTGCTAAAATGTCATAGAATGTATTCAAGCTATTCACCCATTCGTAAACTTTCAATTGTATAATATGCCCTTTATAGAAACCGGATTTGAAGGAATGAAAATTTTTGAGCCAAATGTTTTTGAAGATAGCAGAGGCTATTTCATGGAAACATATAACAAAATGGTTTTTCTAATGGAAGCTAAAATCGACTCTAATTTCGTTCAGGATAATCGCTCTCTATCACACAGAGGCGTAGTAAGAGGTTTGCACTTCCAAACAGGAATTTCCGCGCAAGCTAAGTTAGTTACAGTTATAAATGGCGAAGTGATTGATGTAGTTGTAGATTGTAGAAAGGAGTCAGTAACCTATGGAAAATCATATGTTGTAACACTAAACACAGAAAATAAACGTCACTTATTTATTCCTAGAGGCTTTGCTCATGGTTTTTTGGTAACGAAAGACAATACAGAGTTTTCTTATAAGTGTGATAATTTTTATCATAGAGAAAGCGAAAAGGGGATATCTATCCTAGACCCCATGCTTGATATTGAGATTCCTTTTACAAAAGAGGAAATGATTATTTCTGAAAAAGATAAAGGATTACCTACTTTTATGGAGGTTCAAGATTTTCTTTATTTTAAATAATTTATACCTCAAAATGTCTTCAAAAAAAATTCTTATTACAGGTGCAAATGGACAATTAGGATCTGCGCTAAATTTGATATTAGGTCAATATCCTAGCCTCTATGAATTAATAAATACAGGACATCAAGAGTTGGATATCACTGACAAAGACAGGGTGGAGGAGTATATTGCCAAAACACTTCCTCATTTCGTTATAAACTGTGCTGCTTATACAGCCGTAGATAAGGCAGAATCAGAGATTGATATCGCTACTGCAATAAACGTAGAAGGGGTAAGAAATTTGGCTAGAGCTGCCAACTTACATAAGCTACCAATCATTCATATCTCAACTGACTTTGTTTTTGATGGAAAAACATCTATTCCTTTGGTGGAAGATAGTTTTTGTAATCCGATAAATGTATATGGAAGTTCTAAATACAAAGGAGAGCAGGCTGCTCAGGCTGAAAATTCAAAACATTTTATTATTAGAACCTCTTGGTTGTATTCTTCGGTGGGTCATAATTTTCTAAAATCTATTACCAAACTCGCAACGGAACGGAGCACTCTTAGCATTGTTTTTGATCAAATTGGAACGCCTACTTTTGCAAATGATTTGGCTCTCGCAGTAAAAAAAATTATAGATTCCGAGCTTGCTGCTTATGGGGTGTATCACTTTTCTAATGAAGGGGTGGCCTCTTGGTATGATTTTGCTAAAGAATTGATTGACATACAAGGAATCAATTGTGAAATTGTACCTATTGTTTCTTCCGAGTACCATACTCCTGCAAAGCGTCCAGCTTATAGTGTCTTGAATAAAAGCAAGATAAAAGCGACATTTCAAATCGAAATTCCATATTGGAAAGATAGTTTGAGAGCTTGTATTCTGGAGATGAATTCAGTTGAATAGCTAATCAATAAAAATTTTACCACGTTGCAGTTTATTACCTCTTTCATCGGTAAGCATAAAAACGTAGAAGCCATGATGTAGATTGTTGTTATCAAATTCCACCTTGCTATCAATAATTTCATCAACTTCAGAAAGAATTCTTCCATTCATGTCTGCTAATGTGAATTTCAAGCTTTTTAAAGAATTATTCAGAAAGTAAATAGTGGTGTTATTAGTATTGTTTTTTACAGAATATCCAAAATTATTGAAAGACACGAAGTATATAGCTAGGATGTTAGAGTACTGTCTCCCACCAAAAAGTAAGCGGTAGTAATTGATAGAGTTTGGAATCGGTCTAATATCAATAAAACTAAAAGACTGAGCAAAATCAGCGCTACCACAAACTCCGTAAATGCTTCCAACTCGGTCGAATTGAGTCGAGTCAAAAGACCGCTCGATGTCTGTTCCATCGCAAGTACTTCCTCTATCAATTTTCCAACTCAAGTATACGTCATTTTCATTTTGACTTACATTAAAAGTAAAATTTACCTCTTGAGAGTAAACGGGCAAAAAGAGATAAGCAGTAAGAAAGAAAGTCAAACTATAAGAATACATATTTTTAGAACGAATCGTGATTGGAATTATTGTCAAATATAAATATTTGATGAAATCCTTGAAGATGGTGTCTGTTAAGTTTAACTCGACTTGCATATACTTAGGCAGGATTAAAACAATTCTGTTACGTAATTGGTAGGTGGGTTAGAAATTATGGATAAAGGAAGAATTAGTTTCCTGCTATGAATACTGAATTTTTCTTATTTACTTTGCAATAAAACCGAAATTAACTTTTATGATCAAGACAATTTTTTTACTACTCTTCGCTGTTATTATCATTCCATTTATTGCATTCTTTTTTGATGATCCTCTACTACTAGTGCAAAAAGAAATGTTGATGAATATGGTTTATCTCATGGCGGGAGTCGCAATTAGTTGCTTTGTTTTGAGTTTAATTACAAATAATTGTAGTCAGGTAGATAAGCTCTGGAGTGTCATTCCTATAGTTTATGTATGGTACTTTGCCTATGCGGGAGGATTTGATCCGCGAATGACCCTGATGGCTATTCTGGTTACGATTTGGGGCGTACGACTAACTTATAATTTTGGTAGAAGAGGTGGTTATTCGTGGAAGTTTTGGACAGGAGAGGAGGATTATAGATGGGAAGTATTAAAAAAGAATCCTGCCTTGAGTGGAAAGGTACGATGGACTCTTTTTAATTTTTTCTTTATTTCATTTTATCAATTAACATTAATATTATTCTTTACACTTCCTATGGTTGTAGCCTATCAAGGTAAAGACAAGCCATTGGGTGTTTGGGATTTGATACTTGCTTTAATTATCATTGGCTTAGTGGTTATAGAAACAATAGGCGACCAACAACAATATAATTATCAAACAGAAAAGTATAGAAGAAAAAATGCAGGAGAAAAATTAGAAGGGGACTATGCAAAAGGTTTTATTGATACAGGTTTGTGGGGAAAGGTCCGTCATCCTAATTATTCCTCCGAGCAAAGCATTTGGATTGTGTTTTATTTGTTTAGCGTAGTGGCTACAGGAAATTGGATCAATTGGTCTTTAGCTGGAGCTGTTTTGTTAGTGATTCTCTTTCAGGGTAGTGCTGATTTTAGTGAAAATATATCCTTAGAAAAATATCCAGACTACAAAAACTATATCAAAAGGATACCTAGATTTTTGCCGAAGCTGTGGTAATAATCTGAAGTTAACTTCTGATGAGTTTGGCCATGTAAAATCCATCATAACCAGTTTCTGAGCTAAGAATACTTCTACTCTCTAAAAGTTTAAAATTTGGATGCTCGTCAAGAAATCTGCTTATCTGCTGTTCATTTTCTATTGGTAAAACACTGCAAGTAGCATAAACCATTACACCACCTTTCTTAAGCATTTCACTATAGTTAGTCAGAATAGTTTGTTGTGTTTGAATCAATTTTTCTAATTTATCGGCAGTTAATTTGAACTTATCATCTGGATTTCTACGAAAGACTCCAGAGCCGCTGCAAGGCACATCAAGGAGTAATCTGTCTGCGAACATGCGATATCTTTCAATCATTTTTGAATCGGCAAGTACCACAGTTTCTACTTTATTAAATCGAGCTTTTTCAACTCTTCGCTGAAGTTCTTTTAGCTTTTTAATCTCAATATCCATGGCAATGATTCGTCCACTATTACGCATGATATCAGCCATATGTAATGATTTCCCACCGGCCCCAGCACAGGCATCTATCACTATCTGTCCTTCTTTAATATCTAAAAGAGAGGTGACCATTTGAGAAGATACGTCTTGAACTTCAAACATTCCCTCTTTAAACATCGCATTACTTTGAAGATTTATTCGCTTGTCAAGTATCAATGCAGAGGGAGTTTCGGGAATACCAGAGGCAATCACTTGTTCTCTAAGCAACATGTCAATAATTTTTTCAGACTTTACTTTTGAACTATTAACTCTAAGTACTAATGGAGCTTCTGCATTTTGAGCAATCATTTCAGGTTCCCATCTCTCGCCAAGTTGTTTTCTTCCCATTGTATCTAACCAATCTGGAATAGATTCTTTTAAGGCGAAAATCAATTCACTTTCAGCTATTCTCTCCTTTATTGTTTCTTGGTTAAAAGATTTAAATTCAGCCCATTCTGGCAATTCTTCATTGTGCAGTTGCATCCAAACGGCAATCAAGCCCCACATGAGTTCGAGATTCTGTGACGGAGCTAAGTTTAGAATATACCAATATCTTCTCCAATATCTAGTGATTTCATACGTAAAGTTGGCTGCCGCTTTTCTATCTCTTGATCCCCATTTTGGTTGACTCTCAAGCATTTTTTGTACTGCAACATGGTCCTTTACTTCCTGAAAGAAAATTTGATGTAGCGTATAGAGTATTGGTTGGAAAAGGTTCTTGTGAAATTTCATAATTTAAGACTAAATGTTGCGCTTTACTTTGTTTGCGATGTAAAGTTATAAACTAATCTAAATGTTATCTACTATAAATCTTTAGAACTTCTTTCTGCTAAAAAAAAAGTCGAGCAATTGCTCGACCTCTTACTTATTAAAAACACACAATTAGAGTTTGTAGCTACGATCGATTCCTCTGTGCACCAATACTTCTTGCATCTCCTTTTTTGCAAGAAAAATTCTACTCTTTACCGTTCCTAAGGGAACATTCAGTGAACTAGAAATTTCTTCATACTTAAAGCCTTCATGATGCATTACAAAGGGCTTACTTAACTCTGGTTTAATTGACTTCAAAACCGTATCTAATTCATCTTGTAGTAATTGCCTGTCTGCTAGGTTAAAAGATTTGATTTTACAATTGTTTAATAGAATATCGTTATCAACTGGGTCAGTTACCATTTGATATTTTGATTTTTTTCTGTAATTATTTATGAATATGTTTTTCATAACCGTATAAAGCCAAGCTTTAAGATTTGTGTCTGGTTTAAACTTATCAAAATTCTTTAAGGCTCTATATATTGTATCTTGAATAAGATCTTCAGCATCTTCACTATTTTTAGTCATATTGAAGGCAAATGGCTTCAATGATTTAGAAAGCGCTGGTAGTTGTATGTAAAAAGCTGATTTTGTCATGATAAATTCTTTTAAAGTTCGTTTTGTTTAAGATTTGTATTGCAAAGCTAAACAAAAAATAAAAAGTAGTATGCATCTCTGGGCTTAGAATCAGAATAAACGTCTATATTGTTAATAATCAGACTAATAAAATGTTTAGCAAATAGTTAAAAAAGCTAAACAAGATTGATTTAAGTTTTAATAATCGTAGTCCTTATCGGAATTTTAAAAGAGGATGTATTCGCCTTAAAAGCATGACCTAGCTTTGAGGCGATATTGGGTGCTTCTTAGAAATGGAGCGCATTTCTAATACCAAAAAGTAAAGAGAAAATAGTCTGAAGATGCGCCTTTATTTTTTGCAATACGACGAAAAAAAATTGCATAGCAATGACTAGGGTGTTATTCTTTGAAAAAGTTTTGAGAAAGACATACGGCAGATTTGACTAATCTGTAGCTGTTTTTGGTATCATGCCTTCGCTCCTCTAAATGGTCTGCGCAATTTCAAAAAGATCAGTGTAAGTATTGATTTTTTGCACTTTAGGATGCTTGATGCTACTATATTTCATCTGTGCACCACCAACAATAAATTTGCATGAGCTAAATGAGCTCGAAATCATGTTAAGATATTCATCTACCGTTTGGTCTGGCATCGGCATAGTGATAATTGTAAGGAGATATTCTGGTTTAGTAAAGTCAATAGCTCTTTTTAGGTCAAGGAGAGGCAAGGAAGCTCCCATATAAATAACTTCATGGTTATTTTTTTTAAGTTTATAATTGGCTAATAATAAAGGAAGTTCATGAAATTCGCCCTCTGGAAGATACAAGATACAGCGTCTTTTCTTTTCAGAAGTTGGAAGTGAAAGCTTGTCTATGGCAACTACTATTTTCTGTCTAATTAAGTTAGTTATGAAGTGCTCCTGAGCTGGATTAATGCTTCCAATTCTCCATAGAACACCAACTTTTTCAAGAAAAGGTAAAACAACCTTATTCATGGTTTGTGAAAAACCTTCTTTTTCAATACAATTAGAAATTGTTTGATTAAACATGGATTCATCAAAGTCTATCATGGTTGAATGCAGGGAATGAATATTGACATCATTGCTTTCTTGCGAAATCAACTTTTGATGAATCTCTGCATTTATTTGTTCAATTGACATCTGAGCCAATTTGGATATTTTGTAACCAGATTGGTTCAAAAAACCGACGTTCATTATGTATTTCAACTGAGCATCTGAGTAGTATCTGATATTTTTGTTTGTACGTTCTGGCTGAAAAAGATTATGTCTTTGTTCCCAAATTCTTAGCGTATGTGCCTGTATACCTGATAACGTCTCCACATCCTTGATACTATATTTACCCATCTTATTGTTTTGAGTTATAACATTAATTTAGTTAAATTGTTCCAAAAGCTGAACAATCATAAAAACCGACTCATTAACATAAGCTGGTTTTCTATCAATATTTCAGTTATTTTTTTAAGAATAGACTATAATAGCTATGATTTTTTTTGTCAATCAATTCGATTGTATAATTTCCTGAACTTAGATTTGAGATATTTATCTTATCATTTGCAATGCCTTTGAACAGTTTTACAATCGCACCATTTGAATTGATAATTTTTAAGGATTGAATTTCTGAAGTTAT
>CAMBZT010000012.1 GCA_945872405.1 Chitinophaga pinensis
GTTTGTGGATCTAGTTTTACTTTACCCTTCCATATTTCAAGATGCACCATGGTATTCCCATCATCGGCGTTCGTATAAGCGTTACCCATAGGTTGTTTGGTAGTTATTTTCGTACTCACTTTCACAGATACCGTTTTCATATTCGAGTACACAGAAAAATATTCTCCGTGCTTTAGAATGATAGAATTTTGATTAAAAGGCATGTAAAAGATACTTAAGACACTTCCTTCAAAAACCGCTCTAACAGGTGCCCCTAATGATGTTTTAATATCTACCCCATTATTCTCTATATAGACATTCGCAGAAGGATGTAAATGTTTTCCAAATTTAGAAACGATAAATCCTTTTTCCACTGGCCATGGCAAACGTCCATAATTGGATGCGAAATCTCGCGACAAGGAGGCCTCTGCAGGCGTTAAACCTAGAGTTTCTTCTGTTGTTTTCTTAGGAACTATAGCAGTTGTTGTGGTCTTAGCAGGGGTAGTTGTTTTAACATTGGCGTTCTTCTTCGCCTCAAGATCAGCTCTCTTTTTTGCTTCGGCAATTTCCTTCTCAATAATTTTTTGAATTTGATTATTCAAATCACGTGCCTCTTGGTTTTTTTTCTGCACCTGAGCTTTCAGCTTACTCTCATCTTTACTCAATTTAGCAATGAGCTGGTCTTTCAGAATCTTTTCTTGCAATAGTTTACCTTGCTGCTCTTTTTCCTTCAGCAACATATCTGTCTTCTCTAATTTTACCACATTTAATTCTTTCACCTTCAAATTTAAATCAGCAATAGAATGCATAATGTTACCAATTTGACGCTCCCTATATTCACCGTATCTCTTCAAATACAAATAACGATTGTAAACTTCACTAAAACTTGAGGAGGTCAAAAGAAACAACCAGTTTCTCGACTCAAATCTGTTATTATAGGCATACACTAAGGTCTTCGAGAAATCTTTTTTCAATAAACTGATGTCTTTACTCATCATTGAAACATCATTATTTTTAACTAAAATCTCACCGTCAAGCATGAGGGCTTGTTCATTGATATTCTTTATTAATTTTTCTCTTTTGTCAATCTTCGCCGTAATAGTTTGAAGTTGATTGAGTGATTCTGACTTCTTTGTGGTGGTTTCTTTTAATGACCCTTCTATTTGCTTGATGTCGTTTAATAATTGATTAAATCTATTTTGCAACTTCTTTTTATCTACAGCAGAGGTAGTCGGACGACCTGATAAAGACTGTGAAACGACACATATCAACAATACACTAAAAAGGATTAATCTCGTATCTTTCAGGAATGGCAAATGGAAACTCAACCTCCTTGTCAAAAAGGAACTTACTAAACTGCATTTGAATAGTTGACTTTTCATGATGTGTATTAATTTCTATAATTCTATTCTGAGAAAATAGTTTACCCTTACTTTCAGAATAGTTAGCAAAATTAAGTAAGAGTTCTCGTTGTGTCAGTCTATCTTTTAAACCAATTTTGTCGACTGTATAGTTTATTAGATTTATATAAACGTTTTTACTGTACTCTTTCGTATTCTCCTCAAATATTTTAAAGTCATTTTCTGTCTTTGATGGCCCTTTTAATGTTTTCTCGTTTAGCACATTTCCAACAATCAATTCTTGCAACTGAACAAAGGTGATGGGCAAATTATACTTCATACAAAATTGTTGGAATGTGCCTTTATAATACTTTCTATTAATCCTGTCAATCATTTGAACACTGTCTGGTGTAATCAATGCTCTGCCGCCCTCAATACTTAGAGGACCGGTGACTGAAATCCAGATGAATTCATCCTTTTTTAATCGAAAATTAGAAACAAAAGATAGTTCGTTAAAACCTCCTGCATAGCTAGCATTACACTTTCCTTCGAACCATTTATAATCAATTATGTAAACTGATAGTTTCTTTAAATCGCTTTTTAAGCTCGTATCAGCAGCGCTTTTTGAGCTCTTACAGGCAGGTAGAAGAAACAACGTTCCCAAACAAATAAATAAATACACAAACTTCTTATTCATGTAGTTTTCTATCTGTAATTTTCCTATCTAAAAATTCTGAAATACTTCCCTTCTCTTTAGCTTTTATCCAGCTTTTTACTGCATTTTCGATGTCCTCCAAGCGATATAATATATCTCCATAATGGTCATACATCACTGGATCAGATAGATCGCTATTACGCAATGCTTTCTCTTGCCATTCCTTAGCAGACTTATAATCTTTTAATTGAAATAAAATCCAAGCATACGTATCCATATAGCTTGCATTTGATTTTTCAATGCTGTTTGCCATTGCACTATATTCCTTGGCTTTTTCTAAATATTCATTTCTAAGGGAAAGATAGTAACCGTAGTTATTCATTGCATAAGCGTTTTTTGGGTCCAATCGAATAGCCTTTTCATAGCAACTATCAGAGGCAATATTTGACTTTATTTTATGATAGGTATCGCCTAAACTAGCTAATATCTGTGCTTTTAGGGCTTTATTATCAATAGAAAGTTGTAGTGCTTTCTGAAAAGTGGTGATGGCAGAGTCATACAACTTGAAATTATCTTTGGCTACTGCATTAAAAAAATAAGGCAATGGTTCCTTAGGGAATAAGATTATTGCTTGATTTGAGTATGCTTGCAATTTATCATAGAGTTCTAAATCTGAAGTTATAAAAAACAATTGCTGCCAAACACTATACACATCTGTTCGATAGGAAAGCGACTTTTCGTAATAGACTAAGGCCAAACTATCCTTACCATTTGTTTGATACAGATCGGCAAAAATAGCATATGCCTTAGCATCATTAGGGTGAGCACCTACTAAGGCATTTGCCAATTGATAAGCATCTTCAACTTCGGACTTCTTTGACTCCGCAAACTGAATGTATTGGTACAAAATTTTAATCTTATTATCAATATTCATACTTTTACTAGAGAAAGCCTTCAAGGTATATTCAACCGATGTCTTCATATCACCACTTTTGTATGAAAAATCTGCCATTGCAAGAAGGGCAGAGGGATAATCGGGGAACTTTAACAATATTTGCTGATATACCTCCTTGGCTTTGTCAATTTCTTTATTTGCCGAATAAATTTCAGCTACCATATTGTAATAATCTGGAGTATTCGGGGAGTCATCAATCAATTTTTGAACCTCTGCAACAGCCTTACTCACTTGATTTAAAGACAAATACAATCTCTTCTTTTGGTCAATTAAATATTCATCAAGACCAAAGGTTTTTTCAATCAAATCATATTCTTCAATGGCTAGATTTAGCTGATTTGTTCTTTCATAAAGTTGAGCTTTGTCATAGTAATAGGCAATTTCGTGAGGTGCTAACTCAAGTATTTTATTATAGATAAGAATGGCCGTTTTATCTTGCTCTTTTGCTACCAATACTTGAGCATAGACCAAATTATACCATAGATTTTCTGGACTTATTTTTACAGCCTGTGCAATACTAAACAAGGCTTTGTCATCTTGCTTGGAAGAATAATATAAACGAGCTAGTTCGAACAATGCAGCGTCGTTATTAGGTGTCGATTTTAAGCATTCTAGAAACAAATCAATAGCACCTTGATACTGTCCAAGCATCTTCATTCTTTCTGCATCTATGAACATCCTTTGATTCTGAGCCTCTTTGGTGGAGTGCAATTCTTTCAAATCCTTCTTGTCGTTCGCTTTATTTTTAGTTGCAACTGTACGACCTCTATCCTGCCCATTTGAGAATAAAGCACTACATAAAAAAAATAAGAGAATGAAATTTCGCATGGACGAATGAATTAGGACAATTGATTATAATCTCCAATACTCAAGTCATCAAATCTACCATTCAAGGTAACATTTTTTCCGACCATTGAATTGTTTACCAACCTCTGACAAATGAATGAATTGGATTGAATAATGGAGTTTTTGACAATACTGTTTTCTATTTTTGAGGCAGCGCCAATGCTTACATGAGGACCAATAATCGAATTTTTAATACATACATTCGAGGCGATATAACAAGGCTCTATAATCACGCTGTTTTCTAGAATTACATCGCTGGCAATTAACTTTTCAGCATGCTTGATATGTTCCAAAATGCGAGCGTTTGTGTTCACCGTCGCATTCTTGTTACCACAATCTAACCATTCTTCTACTTTTCCTGGAACAAATTTTGAACCCTTAAGTTTCATATTCTCTAAAGCTGAAGTTAATTGATACTCGCCATTAATGACAATCTGATGATCGAGCAAAAATTGCAATTCACTCTTTAAATAACTGCCATCTCTAAAATAATAAATACCAATGATGGCCAAATCTGAAATAAACTCAGCAGGCTTTTCGACGAAATCTGTAATCACATTTTGCGCATCTAATTTCACAACCCCAAAGTTGGAGGGATCATCAATTTTACTTACCCATACTACACCATCCGCCTCAGTGTCTAGGCTGAAGTTCGCTTTAAAAAGCGTATCCGCAAATGCAACTATTAAATTTCCTTCAAGGCTTTCACTAGCGCACATTATGGCATGTGCTGTTCCCAATGGCTCATTCTGATAACAAATGACAGCCTTCGTACCTAGATCAGAAGCAATCTTCAAAAGTGATTTTTCAATTTCTTTTCCAAAATCTTCCCTTATAATAAAGGCAATTTCCTCTATAGGTGTTGAAATTGACGAACTCAAATTTTCAACTAACCGCTGAACAATACTTTTCCCAGCAATCGGAATTAATGGCTTAGGAACGGTTAATGTATGAGGTCGTAATCTTGACCCCCAACCCGCCATTGGAATAATAATTCTCATATTCTACGCTTTTATATTCTTAACTTGTGGAACAAAGATAAAATTGTTTTTCATTTTAAAGGATAGCACTTTGCCATAATTGCAATTCTTTCACAATAATTAAGCCTATAGCTCTAAAACAATACTCCAAAGTAAGTGTGCAAACAATTGCATAAAACAAAACAGTCTCCCTCCTTAAAAGCATAAAAACCAGGCCTAAAATATTGGAAGACATCAAAACTAAATTAAACGACGTTACACAAGCAGTCAGGGCTGCTTTACTCCGAACTACTATTCTATACCCACAAATATTTAGCAGATAACTACAATCGCTGAATGATTTGACATCTTAAAGGATTCCAGTGCTACCCAAACCTTTAACGCCTCTTGCACTATCTTGTAACTCGTCTGATAACTCCCACAAAACTTTCTCATGTTTTGCCACAATCATTTGCGCCATTCTATCACCACCCTTTATCGTGAAATCTTCTTTTGACAAATTGATTAGGGCAACCATAATCTCTCCTCGGTAATCACTATCTATGGTTGCAGGAGCATTAGGTAAGGTGATGCCAAACTTAATGGCTAAGCCACTTCTAGGTCTTAACTGAACCTCATATCCTAGAGGTATTTCAAGATATAATCCAGTAGGTACCATCACTCTTTCAAATGGCCTTATGACTATCTCTTCCTTCAAGAATGCCCTTATATCCATGCCAGCAGAGCCTTCCGTTTCATACTTGGGTAACTCATTATTTGACTTATTAATTATCTTCACTGCAATCATTTCGCTAATCCGTGTTTTCTGTTTTTAGTAATGTTATCTAAAGACCATTCAATCTTTTTCTCAAATGGATGCTTTCGTTTGACACATTCACTATAAGCACATATATGACATTGCACCTCAATGCATGGATCAAGATGAATAAAAAACTCTACTTTTTCACCATGTAACTGAGAGATTGATTTATCAAGTTCATCAGCTTCATCGTGCGCTCTCTCTAAGGTATAGTACCAAGGTAAAGTCATGTGACAATCAACATGTAGTTTGCTGCCATATTGAATAATGCGCATATTGTGAATATCTATCCAATTTCCCTTTCTATGCTTTTTGATATAGTCTAATAATGATTCTATGAGCGTTTCGTCGGCCTCATCCATAATACCTTTAAGTGATTTTCGTATCAATTGGGCACCAGAATAAATGATGTAAAGAGAAATGATAATTGCAATCGCACTGTCTAACCAAAGTACGTTTGTAACATAAATTAAAATGATGCCTATCAAAATGCCTAATGAGGTATAGGCATCTGTTTTTAAATGTTTACCATCCGCAATAAGAATAAGTGACCTTGATCTTTCGCCTTCCTTTTCAAGATAATGTCCAATCAAAAAATTGATCAGACCAGAAACAATAATTATCGCAGCCCCAATTTCTAACTGAGAAATTTGATGGGGATAAAACAATGTAAAAATTGATTTGCCTAAAATAATAATACCAGCACAAATAATCAAAAAACCCTCAAGACCGGCTGATAGAAAAGCTATTTTGCCATGCCCATACGGATGGTCCTCATCTTCTGGTTTAGAGGCAAGAACTATACTATACAAGGCGAAAACCGCTGCAATAATATTGACAATAGATTCTAAAGCATCAGTTAAAATAGTGTTTGAATTGGTAACTACGTAAGCGACATACTTAACCAACATTAGTATAACACCAACAAGTAATGCAAAAAATTGAATTCTAAATAATCTATTGCGAAACATGATTTGTCTTTTTTAGTAAAACCCGAATATCGATTAGATAAGTAAGAAATAAAAAGCATAAAATGAGGAAAGCATTCATAAAGAACAATAAATAGCGATCATCAATAAGATGTTTCAACACATAATCCGAAAGAAGATACAATAGCATTGCAACAATAAAGTAAAAAGCTATTTTCTTCAAATCATAGGGAATAGCATAAATTCTTTGTCCAACTACATAAGATGCAACACTCATACTACCATAGCCAACAATAGTTCCTAAAGCACCTGCAAGTATATCAAAATGTGGAATCAATAAGTAAGTAGAGACAATTGTACCAAAAGCACCCAATAGAGAGATATACGTTGCATATTTCGTATTGTCTGTTACTTTATACCAGATAGATAAATTGTAAAAAACGCCTAACAAAAAATAAGCAATCAGTAGATAAGGAACAATATAAATGCCACCTCTAAAGTTTTTCCCTATAATCAAACCAAAGAAATCCAAATTTAAGCTGACCACCAAAAAGATAACCAAGGTGAAAATTGAGAAATAAAGCATCACATCTGCATACGTCTTTTTTGCATCATGCTCTGCCGACTGTTTGAAAAAGAAGGGTTCTGCCCCCATACGAAAAGCTTGTACAGCTAAATTCATAAAAATGGCAATTTTATAACAAGCACTGTAAATACCAATTTTTGCAGCTACCTCCTTTGCTGTACCTGGCAAATAACTATTGAGCATAATTCGATCAATCACCTCATTGACAATACCAGCAAACCCTACAATAATTAGTGGTGAGCCGTACTTCCAAAGTTTATTCAACAGTGGCTTATCAATGCCAAAACCTGTTCGCAACATCATCGGAACAAAAACTAAAAAAGTAAGGATACTTGCCGCCAAATTGGCCGCAAGAACATATAGTACTATCTTTTCTGGATGATACACAAATCCTACGCTTTGAAACATATAAGGATCCTTTAAAAATGCTGGAGCTAGAAAAAAGAGGTTCAATCCAAAATTCGTGCACACATTCAATAATTTATAACTCACATACTTAAATGGCTTTCCATCTAATCTTAGCTTTGCAAAAGGAATATTGACTAAAGTATCAAAAGCAATAATTAAGGAAAATAAAATGATATATTCAGGATGGTCCGGATAGTTTATAAAGGCAGCCAAAGGCCTTGAAAAAATGATCAACAAAGTAGCAAAAATAACTGTACTGAGAAAAAGTGTTGAATTCGCAGTTTTAAAAACAAATTGCTTATTATCGCTATTAGAGGCGTGGCGGAAAAAAGAAGTCTCCATCCCATACATAAAAACCACATTCAAAAAAGCTACATAAGCATAAAGAATAGAAATAATTCCAAAGTCTGATTGGTTTTCAATCACCCTAGTCTGAATCGGAGCTAAGCCGTAATTAATCAAGCGCACCAATAAAGTGCTCAATCCATAAATAGCAGTTTGACCAACTAGTTTTTTAATTTTACTCAAAACAGAAATTATAAGACAAAGTTAATATATAAATAGGGAAGTATTATCTAAGCTTAGTAGCTATAATACTCAAAAATAAAAACAATCTTACATTTCCTATTACTTCATCTGAACTATTCATATTAGATTCGCATTATATAAAAAAACAAGAAATGAAAATAGGAATTGTTTGTTATCCAACCTTTGGTGGAAGTGGAGTCATTGCTACAGAACTTGGTAAAGGACTCGCCGACAAGGGACATCAAGTACACTTTATCACATACAGCGAACCCGCTAGATTAGACGCTTTTCACTCCAATATCTTCTACCATGAAGTTACATTTCAAAACTATGCCCTTTTTCAATACGCACCGTATGAAACAGCCCTCGCTAGTAGAATGGTAGATATTATTAAGTTTGAGAAACTTGATTTATTACATGTTCATTACGCAATACCTCATGCCTCTGCGGCCTATCTTGCACAGCAAATTCTAAAAGATGAGGGAATTTACATACCATTCATCACCACACTACACGGAACAGACATAACACTGGTTGGCAAGGATCCTACCTACTCTCCAGTGGTAACATTTGCTATCAATCATTCTAATGGCGTAACTACAGTATCTGAGAGTCTCAAAAAAGATACTTACGAAAACTTTAAAATCACTAACGAAATTGAGGTCATTCCAAATTTTATTGACTTCAAAAGATTTACCAAAAAAAATAAAGAACATTTCAGAAAATTATTAGCTCCAAAGGATGAAAAAATACTGATGCATATCTCCAACTTTAGAAAAGTTAAAAGAGTAGAAGATGTGATCTATATGTTTAAGGAGGTAAGAGACAAAATGGAATGTAAATTATTACTGGTTGGTGATGGACCAGAAAGAAATCAAGTAGAGGCTATCTGTCGGTCAATAGGTTATTGTGATGATATTCGCTTTCTCGGAAAACAAGAGGCTGTAGAAGAATTATTAGCAATTGCCGACCTATTTATTTTACCTTCCGAAAGCGAAAGTTTTGGATTGGCAGCACTCGAGGCAATGGCATGCGAAGTGCCTGTAATCTCGTCCAACACAGGAGGAATTCCTGAAATAAACATTAATGGAGAGACTGGCTTTATGAGTGAGGTGGGCGACATTCAGGATATGGCAAAAAACGCATTGTATATCCTTCAAGATGACGAAATTTTGAAAAAATTTAAAGCAAATGCATTGGAGCAAGCTAAAAAATTTAATATACATCAAATCCTTCCTCTCTACGAGAGCTATTATATTAAAGTGCTAAAAGATGCTACTACTAAACAACAAGAACCAATTAGTTTGAGTCAAACCCATTAAGAATTCCTAGCAATTATTTTCAAAATGCATAGCTCTATTTTTATAATAAGTTATTGATTATCTTTATTTTTTATTTTACAAATACATACAAGGTGAAAAAAAATATTTTAATTATCTCAATTCTATTTTTCTTTCTAATTGGAATATCTACTTCATGTAAGAAACCAATTTACGAGCCGAAATTGATTTTCAAATTCGAAATAGACTCCACGCAACAACGATTGGATAATTTTGGAAACCCCTCTAGCATACCCGTAGGTCATTCAGCCCAAACGCCATCATTCAATAGCATTAGCGCTCATTATATCGAATTAGCACCCGACATGTATACGGCCATAGGTAAAGGAACTATTTTATACAAGGCAGAAGAAACAACGATCGGAGGTGCCAATGCAATTGATTTCGATAAAAACACTAAAGTAAAAGACGGCGAAGAATTTTATAGTATGCCAATAAAAGACGTAAAAGCTGGCACCTACCAATGGCTGCGCTTATCGCTCGCTTATCAAAACTATGATATCGTTTATAAATACAAAAACCCTACAGACACGACTCAAAATTTAATTGGAACAGGCACCGTAGCCTCCTTCGTTGGCTTCAATACTTATATTAAATCAGTTATCGTAAAATCACAATCTCTCGCTGTAAACGCGAATAAACTTCAAGGCTACTGGGCATTTGAGACTTTTGGTTTCTTATTTTCTGGACAAGCACCTGCAGGCGCTACCACTGTTCCCAATCCACTTTTTGCCTCCTCTCCCATTCCTGCCGGTAGTTGTGTGGTAACGGCCGAATTCGCTAGTTCGCCTTTGACAATCACAGGCAATGAAACGGAAGATATAGTCGTAGTAGTCAAAGTGTCGAACAACAAAAGCTTTGAGTGGACAGACGTAAACAGTGATGGATACTATCAACCAGATAAGGGCGATATACCTACAGATATGGGCGTCAGAGGTATTCAACCAGTGGTGCAATAAAATTATCTTTAATAACTCTAGAAGAATATTCTTTTAATGTTTGAGGGCGTGTCAACGGCTGTTGTGTCATTGTGAAGTATTTTCAGTTAAATCATTTTCTATAGTTCTAACAAGATTCTTAGCCGTTGTCGTGCTGTCCATTTGTAGTTGCAAAAATCCGCAAGCTACCACTACCATCACTCACGTAAACATACTTAGTCAGCATCAAGCTCCCTACCTAAAAAATCAAATCTAAAAGACTAAGGAATAAAAATTACAATTCATTCGGGCAAATAAGTATCTATATCAAAATATTGTGAACAAAAAGTGAACTAGTTTATCAGAATTAAAAGTCAAAAACTTTACTTTTGTACGCCAAAATAGAATTGGCATTTTTTCACAACCACTATCTATCGCTTATGCCAAAAAATACATCCATAAAATCTGTACTAATCATAGGTAGCGGACCTATCATCATTGGACAAGCCTGCGAATTCGACTATTCTGGCACTCAAGCAGCTCGATCGCTTCGTGAAGAAGGAATCAAAGTCATCTTGATAAATAGCAATCCAGCTACCATCATGACCGATCCAATGACAGCAGATAAAGTATACCTTTTGCCCATCACCATTGAATCTTTGGAACAAATTTTAAAGGAAAATGAGATTGATGCTGTACTACCAACCATGGGTGGCCAAACAGCACTAAACCTATGTATCGAAGCAGACGAAATTGGTCTTTGGAACGATTATGATGTTAAAATTATTGGTGTCGATATCAATGCAATCGAAACTACAGAGGATCGAGAAAAATTTAGACTACATTGTATTAAACATGACTTACCCATCAACCCCGCATTCACTGCCAACTCCTTTTTAGAAGGTAAAGATATTGCACAAAAAATTGGATTCCCCTTGGTCATCCGTCCGTCATTTACACTTGGTGGTACAGGTGGAAGTATCGTATATCACAAGCATGAATTTGACGAAAAATTAACTCGAGGATTAGAAGCATCACCACGTCATGAGGTTTTAATAGAAGCTGCTGTTCTAGGCTGGAAAGAATATGAATTAGAACTGCTTCGAGACGATGCAGATAACGTAGCTGTAATCTGCACAGTTGAAAATCTTGATCCAATGGGTATACACACTGGCGATAGTATAACAGTAGCACCAGCCATGACCTTGAGCGATACCGCTTACCAAAAAATGAGAAATCATGCAAAAACGCTTTTAAGATCATTAGGTAATTTTAGTGGTGGATGTAATGTTCAATTTGCATTAAACCCAGAAACAGAAGAATTAATCACCATCGAAATAAATCCTCGTGTCTCTCGCTCTTCTGCACTAGCATCAAAAGCAACTGGCTATCCAATTGCTAAAATTGCCGCCAAATTAGCGATTGGTTATCATTTAGATGAACTAAAAAATCAGGTTACCGGTACCACTTCTGCTTTCTTTGAACCATCACTAGATTATGTCATTGTAAAAATTCCACGTTGGAATTTCGAAAAATTCAAGGGCTGTGATCAAGAACTAGGACTACAAATGAAAAGTGTAGGTGAAGTGATGGCCATTGGAAGAACCTTTCAAGAAGCTATTCAAAAAGCTTGTCAATCTTTAGAAAACAATCGAATAGGTTTGGGAGCAGATGGCAAACACGCAATGAACGTTGATGAAATTCTTCAAGGTATACAACATCCATCTTGGGATAGAATTTTTAGGATTAAAAAAGCAATTCATCTGGGAGTACCGCTTAGTAAACTTTTCGACATCACAAAAATAGATCCTTGGTTTTTGCATGAAATTGCTGACTTAGTAGCCACAGATAAAGAAATCAAAAAGTATACCCTCGATACCATTCCTGAACATTTTTTGAGAATGACAAAGGAAAAGGGCTATAGCGATGCACAGCTTTCCTATCTTATGCGAGTGGATGATGAAGAAAAAGTCTATCAAAAAAGAGTCGAACTTGGCATCAATAGAATTTATAAGATTGTAGATACCTGTGCTGCTGAATTTCCCGCAAAGACACCATACTATTACAGCACATTTGATCTTGAAAATGAAAGTGTAGTTACGCCAAAAAAGAAAGTTATTGTTTTGGGCTCTGGCCCAAATAGAATTGGTCAAGGAATCGAATTTGATTATTGTTGTGTGCATGGAATTGAAGCAATCAAAGAATGTGGTTACGAAGCAATCATGGTCAATTGTAATCCCGAAACAGTTTCCACCGATTTTGATACGGCCGATAAATTATATTTCGAACCTGTATTCTGGGAACATGTTAGAGACCTCATCAACCACGAAAAACCAGAAGGAGTAATCGTTCAACTTGGGGGACAAACGGCACTAAAACTTGCAGAAAAAATACATCAGATGGGGGTAAAAATTATCGGAACATCCTACGATAATATGGATATTGCAGAAGACAGAGAACGATTTTCTGACATGCTAAAATCTCTAAATATTCCATTTCCTCGATATGGTGCCACTAGAATTGTTGACGACGCAATCAAGGTCGCTCACGAGGTAGGATATCCTGTCCTAGTTCGCCCTTCCTATGTGCTCGGTGGCCAAAGAATGAGAATTGTTATCAATGATGAAGATTTGATCACGTCAGTTATCAGCATCTTAAAACACCACCCCGATAACAATATTCTAATTGATCATTTTTTAGATCGTGCAGAAGAAGCTGAAGTTGATGCCATCTACGATGGAGAACAAGTACAGATAATGGGAATGATGGAACATATCGAACCAGCAGGTATACATAGTGGTGATTCTAACTCTGTTTTACCTCCATTTAATTTGTCAGAAAATGTGATGCAAAAAATGATAGAATACACCGATAAAATTGCAAAAGCATTAAATATTTTAGGTCTAATTAATATTCAGTTTGCAATAAAAAATGAGGAAGTTTATGTCATCGAGGCAAATCCAAGAGCTTCTCGTACCACCCCTTTTATTTGTAAGGCCTATGAGATTCCTTATTTAAATATTGCCACCAAAGTGATGTTAGGAAAGGCCAAGCTAAAAGACTATACTTTTGACGAAAAATTGACTGGCTATGCTATTAAGGAACCTGTTTTCTCTTTTAATAAATTCCCAAATGTGAACAAAGAATTAGGACCAGAAATGAAGAGCACAGGTGAAGCCATACGTTTTATCAAACATCTGAAAGATCCGTATTTCAGAGAATTGGTAAAAATGAAGAGCATGTATTTGAGTAAATAAATTCTTTCCTATACTTCTATACCAACTGAATTATACTTAGTGCGCACCTCTTCTAAAGTGCAGACTAATTCTTCTAGAATATCTGATGTAACAAGTTTCATTCTATATTCTTTTATATTGCTCAAACTCTTAAAATAGCTTGCATAGTGGCGTCTCATTTCTATAATACCAAGATGATTTCCTTTCCAAGCAATACTTCTCTTCAAATGTTCTAAAGCCGCATCTACGCGCTCATCTACGGTAGGTGGCGCTAATTCGACACCGTACTTTATAAAATGTTTTATCTCTCTGAAAATCCATGGATAACCAATGGCTGCCCTGCCAATCATCACACCATCCACTCCATAATTATCTCTCATCTCTATGGCCTTCTGTGGAGAATCAACATCTCCATTTCCAAAAATTGGAATCTTGATTCGTTGATTGTTTTTAACTTTTCCTAGCCACTCCCAATTTGCATGGCCCTTATACATCTGATTACGGGTCCGTGCATGAATGCTCACAGCCTGCACTCCAATATCTTGCAGTTGCTCTACAACATCAACGATAAAAATACTGTCTTCATCCCAACCCAATCTAGTTTTGACAGTAACTGGTAGAGAAGTACTTTTAATAACTGCTGCAGTCAACTTTATCATCTTAGGGATATCTTTTAAAATAGCAGCTCCAGCATTGCGACAAACTACATTTTTAACCGGACATCCATAGTTTATATCAAGTAAATTGGGTTTTGCAGCTTCAACAATTTCAGCACTTCGAATCATAGGTTCGAAGTCACCGCCAAAAATTTGAATACCAATAGGTCTTTCGTCATCAAAAATATCTAGTTTTTTGATGCTCTTTTCTGCATCTCTAATCAAACCGTCAGAAGAAATAAACTCTGTGTAAAGCATGTCTGCACCATGCTTCTTACACAGGTGACGAAATGGCGGATCGCTCACATCTTCCATTGGCGCTAATAGCAAGGGAAAATCACCAAGCTCTATATCCGCTATTTTGGTCATATTCTACTTTCCTAATTAAAATTTATAACTCAAAGTAAAATACACCCATCTTCCTGGCTGCATAGCACCAAGCACTTCTGTGTACTTTCTATTTAACAAATTATCAATATTTGCATTAACAGAGATTTTATCTTTAAATAAATTTATTCCCGCTCTAAGATTAATGAGTATATATTCATTGCTAGTAGGTGGCAATGTTTTGATCACTTCTGGAAGTCTGTACTTATATAATCCGCTAATTCCAATATTGAAATGAGACACTTTCAAATGGGTATTCAACGTAACTAAATGGCGTGCATGATTTGAGATATATTTTGTTATTTCACCACTACTCATTCTAGAAAAAGCATAAATATATCCCGCGTTTGCGTATAGCACTCCCTTCGAACCTATCTCCTTCTCTATGCTAACCCCT
Source organism: Chitinophaga pinensis (assembly GCA_945872405.1). Lineage (GTDB taxonomy): Bacteria > Bacteroidota > Bacteroidia > Chitinophagales > CAMDFR01 > CAMDFR01. The sequence goes on from CAMBZT010000012.1 coordinate 14,939, forward strand.
GCTTCAAAACCACTTGTATTAACAGCCTTAATATTTTTTGCGAAAAAATAATTAGTATTCGGCTTCACGTTAGTAAACTGAGTTAAAGAACTAGAATTTGTGATGACATAATCAATTTGATTCTGTCCCCAACGACTAAATCCAGTCACTGACAAAACAACTCCTTGAACAGGCTTAACATCTATTCCTCCATCCACACTCCAAAACTTCTCAGTTTGCAAATCTGCGTTTCCAAGATTTCTACCAGCGCTTAAAGGACCCATTAAATTAGAAGATATATAGCGCTCTGTAAAATCTGCTGCTCTAACTGATTTACCTCCATTGAGCCTTAGCGTATAAAACTTACGATTAAATGCCAAAGAAAGTTGAGGCGTATATTCCAACTTATAGTTTTGGTCATAGTCCAATCGATGATTAAAATTAATTACCAATGACTTAACTGGCTTTATTACCATTCCAACAAAAATACCCATGTGAAGATTTTTATGATTGCCTCTGTCATTACTTTTAATGGTTTTGATATCCCCCTGTAGACCATAATTTAGCTTCCATACTTTAGTCAGAATTAAATTCTGGTATAACTGCAAATTATAATAATTCGTGTAATGAATATTTGACTTGGAGGCGGCATTAAATTTATAATTGTCATAATTATATCGCCATACGAAATCAAGTTGAGTATTTGTTTTTTTGCCTTTTGAATTAAATCCAAATTGATTCCAAGCATTTTGAGTAATCTCAGCTGCATTATCAGCCTTACTTTTTGTGTAAAAATATTTTGCCGCGAAATCTCTTGAATCAAATGCCAATCTATAATATAGTGAAGAAGATTTACCTATCTTCACCGCAAAAGCACCACTTCCAGTTATAATATCAAAACTGTTATTCACTCCTTGGGGCTTCGGACCCTTACTATAGGCGCCTTCAATTCCGAAATCAAAACTTGTTTTTTTCCTTTTCTGAAATGTATTGAGTCTTCCCCCATAGAGGTTATAATCTCCTACTATCACATCAAGATTTGTGTGGCTCCCAGTCTGTTTATCTGCACGTGTTTTGGTAATAATATTGATAACACCTCCAACCGCATCTGCACCATATTGAGCGGAGGCAGGTCCACGTAAAATTTCGATGTGATCTATTTGGTGCACAGGAATGGAAATATTACTATTAAAGTGTCCCGTAAGTGGGTCATTTAATTTCATTCCATCTATCAAAATTACAACTTGAGAAAAAGTACTTGCACGAATGCTAATATCAGACTGCACCCCGAATGGTCCTCTTGGCTGTATCTCAACACCCTGAACATATCTAAGAAGTTGGTCAATAGATGTTATTCCCGATGTTGAAATCATTTTTGAATCAATCACAGTGATATCTTTACCAGTTTCAAATCTGTCAGATTCAATTCTATTGGTACTTATATTGACTTCAGACAAAAGCTTTGTGTCTGTTTGAGACTTAGCAATTCCGACACTCAAAGCAAGCATTAAAAAAACTAGGCAATATTTTCTACTAATGTAGTTCTTCATAAATTATATTATTTGTCGATGTAAAATTATAAAAAAAAAGGTAGTTCTTAGAACTACCTTTTTTGATATATGTGATGGAATTTTAAAAATCTTTCCCTGCTTGTAATCCTGGATGTGGTGCAGGAGGATTGCTTGGGCCTGTTTCTCCGTCTTGAGCTACTCTAAATTCTACCCTTCTTTGCTCCATTCTTTGTTGAGGTGTTGTTGCTTTTTCTTCCGTAACAAACTTAACAATAAACCTATCGCGTGCAACACCATATTTAGTGGTCATATAATCTATTGCTTTGTTTACTCTACTCCATGCTAATTGTTCGCCATACTTGCCATTTACATTCATTCCAGTCACAACAATTTTTGCATCTGGACACATTTGCAATTTATCAGCTACTTCATGAAGGTGAGCAAAATACTCTGGAGAAACATTGTACTTATCGTCACCAAAGTAAATTGAAGGCAATTCTACTTTTGAGCAATCAAATCCTGTTCCACCAGATACACCTGTTCCACCATCTAGCTTCATACCTTCGGCACAACAAGGAACCTTAGCTACACCATTTGCATCAATTGGAAATCCAGGAGGAGAAAATGGCTCTTTATCATCACAGTCAATGATGCCATCTTTGTCGCTGTCTAAAGCAACTCCATGGGCATCTACTGGACATCCTAACTTCGTATTAGGTTCTTTATCTAACTTGTTTATGATACCGTCTTCATCATCATCTTGTAACAGCTCAGCAATAATTCTATCGGGGTCCATGTCACCCAATTTTTTGTATGCAAAATCCATAGGATTCAACCACCATAAAGGCTCTAAAGCCTTCTTACCAAGGTGGATATTTACAGTTACAGCGTTGAAGTAGTAGGTATCGAAATTCCTAGTAAGAGAACCACCAATCATTCCAGGGCCACCAATTACTTTTCTGTCATCCTGAAATCTTTGACCATCTAGTAAATCATCACCTGTTATGGAAACTCTTGATTCAATATTTAAAGTAACTCTTTTTGAAACGTGAAAACCTAATCCAAAACCAATATTGTATAATGGATTCATTGCATAAGTTTTGATCTGCGAACGCGTCTGATTTGTGTTTGTGTGCGATTCTGCCTGTGTTTCATAGGTTTTATCCATAATATTTCTCAGCTCTGAATACACCGCTTTTTTCTTCGGATTTGTTAAGAAAGTACCAGAATTAGTTGTATTAAGATAAATTCTGTTCGCCTCGCTATAATTATACATATTACCATCCGCATCTAGAGCGTTAGTCATAGTTTTGTAGAATTGTGCACCAACACCTAAAAAAGCGTAGAGGTTCACCATATTTCTTTCTCTGTGAAACTTAATATTACCGAAAGTAAATACTCCTTCAAGCGCAGCTTCGTGGCTTAACATTTTATAATTCGGCAGAATCGATTGGTCCGTATAATCTATACTAGGATTAATACTTCCATTTAAAGCCGGATTTCTAAGGGAATTAGCCTTAGGCTTGTAGTCTAAGCCCTCAGCATGTCCAAAAACATATTGACCTCTTAAAGAAAATACATATCCAAATGCCTTTCTTATTGTGAAAGTGGCGCCATAATTTCTTAATGGACTTGCAACTGGAGTAACGTCACCACTTACAATAAAAGATCCAATTCCAAGACCAATTTCCCATTGATTTTTGGGTTTTGCAGGATAATAATATTTGTGGTTGACAAAAGCGTCTTGTTGTTTAGATCGAGGCCTCCCACCCATGTAGACTGCAGAATCTGCGGGCAAATCATAATGAGGCATTTGTGGCCTATTTACAGCCTTTCTATCATTCAAGTTAAAATCTTTTTGTTGTAAATCCTTCGTTAGATACTGTGTCTGATTTTGATTATCCCTAGCAACTTTTGCGGTTGACTTTACAGCCTTCTCTTCCTTAGATGCAGAGTCAGGTGAGATTGTATAAAATGCATTTGCGGATGCAGAGAGTCCTAAACACAACAGAGTGAAGACTACTAGAGACTTAATAGAGAATGAATGTTTCATTATAAAGTTTTAAATTAAACTAGTGTTTAATGGTTATAGAGTGCTAAAGTACATCAAAAAAACTAATCCACAAAATAAACGTGTAAAAAAGCATGATTATATGGACTTATACCAATAATTTTACTTTTAAAATACACTTTATTAATATTGTTCATCTAAAGGACGCTCCAGTTTTCTTTGCCGGCAATTAATTGATTGTAAACACTTGAATCTATGGACTTTTGACCAACAATAGAACTTTTTTCTTGCTGCAAAGAATTTTTATACAGCACTCCGAAAGGTCTAGGGTAGTCTTCATTTTCAAAAAAGTTAGCCAAAATATTTGCTTTTATTTTATCCTTTTCATCATGTATCCAAAGGTCATTTAAAGATGATTGTTCATTAATATGAACAATGACTGGTTGATGACCATCCAACTTGATACCCAACTGATTGTTCTCTCCAAAAATCAGTGGTTTGTCGTGTTCTACAAAAAGTACCGAACTTTTTCTTGTTGTTCTATTGGTAAATATTTCGAAAGCACCATCATTAAAAATATGACAATTTTGATAAATTTCAATAAAAGAAGCTCCGACATGCTCTTGACCAGACCTTAGTACTTCCTGTAAATGTTTTGCCTCTCTATCAATTGTTCTGCCAATAAAGCTTGCTCCAGCCCCGAGGGATAATGCTATTGGGTTAAAAGGTCTATCAGTGTTACCAAAGGGACTTGACTTTGTAATCTGGTGTTGCTCAGAAGTTGGCGAAAATTGCCCTTTTGTAAGCCCATAAACTTGATTATTGAAGAGTAATATATTTACATTAAGATCTCTTCGAAGAAGATGAATTAAGTGATTTCCTCCTATTGACAATGCATCTCCATCGCCAGTCACTATCCATACATTCAAATCAGGTCGTGTCAATTTTAATCCTGTAGCAACGGCGGTGGCCCTTCCATGAATAGTATGCATTCCATAAGTATTCATATAATATGGAAATCGAGAGGAGCATCCTATACCCGAAATAAAGACTATTTTTTCCTTAGGAACACCAATGGAAGGTAAAAGATTTTGTACTTGTTTTAGAATTGCTGCATCGCCGCAACCAGGACACCAACGGATTTCCTGATCTGATTCAAAGTCTTTTGAGCTAAGTGGCGGGATTATTATACTTTCTTCCATGCTAACAATATTTCAAAATTTCTTTTTTTAGTTCTGCTACATTCAGAGGCTGACCCTGTATTCTATTATACGGAATTGCATCGATTAGGTACTTTTCTCGAATAATTTTCACCAATTGACCATTATTTATTTCAGGAATAATTATGGTCTTAAATCCTTTCAATAGAGATTCTAGATTCTTAGGGAAAGGATAAAGGTACTTTATCTGAATGTGAGCAACTGATTTTTTTTCTAACAAAAGCTCTTTTACTGCCGTTCTTATAGAACCATTTGTTGAACCCCACCCAACCACAGCAATATCGGCACTCTCAGCTCCAAGAGATATCTCTTGTAATGGAATAGTTTCGGCTATTCCTTCAATTCTTTCTGCTCTCAATTTTACCATTGCATGATGATTATTCCCATCGTAAGAGACATTCCCTGACCCATCCTGTTTCTCTAAGCCACCAATTCTATGCTCGGTCCCTTTGTTACCTGGAATTGCCCAATTTCTGACCAATTCACTATTCCTGTGGTATGGTTCAAAATTATCTATTGCATGGGTAATCAAATTCGTTTTAATTTCAGGCAGCTCATCAAAACTTGGATACCTCCAAGGCTCTGATCCATTTGCTAAATAAAGATCACTTAATAAAATTACTGGTGTCATAAATTCAAGCGCAATCCTAGCAGCTTCAAAAGCAGAAAGAAAACAATCTGATGGGGAATGTGCTGCTATTACTGGTATAGGAGCTTCTCCATTTCTTCCGAATAAAGCCTGTAATAGATCTGATTGCTCCGTTTTGGTTGGCATTCCTGTAGATGGTCCGGCTCGCTGAACATTACAAATCACCAAAGGTAGTTCCATTGATACGGCTAATCCCAATCCTTCCATCTTTAACGCCATACCCGGGCCTGAAGTACCACATACTGCAAGACTTCCCCCAAATGAAGCCCCGATTGCAGAACAAACAGCAGCAATCTCATCTTCTGCTTGAAATATTAACACATTATACTCCTGAGTTTTTTTCGCAAGAAAATGAAGAATGTCAGAAGCGGGCGTAATTGGATATGTAGCATAAAACAATGGAAGTTTTGCTCGTGCACCAGCAAGTATCAATCCTAACGCAATAGCCTCATTACCTGAAATACCTCGATATTTTCCTGGCGATTGAATCGCTTTTTTTAACTCATATCTGTTGGTAAATAATTCCGTAGTTTCCCCAAAATGGTAACCCGCTTTTAAAACTAAGGAATTTGCCTTCATTACTATTTCGTTCTTGTTAAATCGTTCCTCAATAAAATGAATCGTACTCTGTAGTTCTCTATCGTACAACCAAAACAATAAGCCAAGTACAAACATGTTTTTAGCTCTATCCTTATCCTTTATATCAAGTGCTAAATCCTTCAAAGACTCTACTGTAAGTTTAGTAATGTCAATCTGAAAAAAAGTAAAATTGGTTGATTCGGAATTAACTAATAGAACCTCATCCTCGTTATAACCAGCTAGTTTAAGATTTTTTTTGTCAAATCCTGAAAGGTCCGCAATGATTGTACCATTAGCCTTCACATTCATAATATTTGATTTGAAAGCCGCAGCATTCATTGCAATAAGAACATCACATAAATCACCTGGTGTATCAATCTCGCTACTTCCAAAGTGGAGTTGAAATCCTGATACGCCAGCAACTGTTCCAAGTGGTGCTCTTATTTCAGCCGGGAAATCTGGAAATGTAGCTAAATCATGACCTCTTAGCGCAGTGTTAGTCGTAAATTGATTACCAACTAATTGCATACCGTCGCCTGAATCACCAGCGAATTTTATGATGACATCTTCTTTGTTAACTACTTTTACTGTTTTCATTTATTCTATTTAAAAACTAATAGGCGCGTACATCTCTTCCTTCAATGAAATTAATAAATGCCCGATTAGCAACTCTATTCCCTCCCTTGGTTGGATAGTCTCCAGTAAAGTACCAATCTCCCTTATTTTTAGGACAAGCCTCATGCAATCCTTCAATTGTCTGATAAATCACTTCTACTTCAGAAAAAATATCTTTAGGTCTTACAATTTCCGCTATTTTTTTTGATATTTCCTCTGGAGTAAATGGTTTATAGAAACCTTTTACATGATTTATAGATTCTTCATTCAAAGGGTCTTCACTTGATTTACAACGTTGATATACCTCCTCAATAATGTGAGCTGTATTCCTTTCCTTATGCAATTCGAGTGCTGCCTTGAACGCGATAAATTCTCCCATTTTTGACATATCTATACCATAACAATCCGGATATCTAATTTGAGGTGCGGATGAGACGACAACTATCTTTTTAGGTTCTAATCTTGCTAAAATACTAAGAATGCTTTTTTGCAATGTCGTTCCGCGCACTATTGAATCATCAACTATTACAAGGCTGTCAACAAAGGGAATTACCGAACCATAAGTAATGTCGTAAACGTGCGATACAAGTTCATCACGGCTTGTATCTTCTGTTATAAATGTTCTTAATTTCACATCTTTTACAGCAATTTTTTCAACTCTAGCGCCTTGATTTAACAACTCTAACAACTTTTCCTCGCTTAAATTATTCTTTTTTATTGCTGCGATTTTCTTTTTATTAAGGCCCTCTTCTACTCCTTTTACTAAACCATAAAAGGCAACTTCAGCCGTATTAGGAACAAAAGAAAAGACACTGTTCACATAATCATCGTTTAAGGCTTTCATCACAGGCTTTGCGAGCATATATCCCAAGGCCTTCCGTTCTTTATAAATCTCGCTGTCAGTGCCTCTAGAAAAATAAATTCTTTCGAAACTACACGATTTGCGTGCCATTGGTTTTCTTATTTCCTCTTGTACAACTAATCCATTTTTCCTAATTACTAAGGCAGCACCAGGCTCTATTTCCTTTATAGAATTGATATTAACATTAAATGTTGTTTGAATACAAGGGCGCTCGGAAGCAACGACACAAACCTCATCATCTAGATAATAATATGCAGGACGGATTCCGGCTGGGTCTCTCAAGACGAAGGAGTCACCATTTCCAATCATACCCATCAATGCATAACCACCATCAAAATCTTTTGTCGCCCGCGAAAGAATTCGCTTTATATCTAAATTATCAGCTATAATCTGAGTTAATTCGGCATTAGAGTAGTTATTCTTTTTATAGACATTAAACAACCTTTGAACTTCATCATCTAGAAAATGTCCTATCTTTTCTAAAACGGTAACAGTATCTCCTTTTTCAACAGGGTTTTGGCCTAATTCAACCAACTTTTCAAAGAGTTCCTTCGCATTTGTCATGTTAAAATTACCCGCCATCACTAGATTTCGTGTCTTCCAATTATTTGCTCGATGAAATGGATGACAGCTATCTATTGTATTTTTTCCACTTGTTCCATATCTCAGATGACCCATCAAAACCTCGCCAGCAAATTCTACATTTTCTTTTAAATATTCTACATTTTTGTAGGCATTAGGATTTGCCAACTTTACAACATTATAACCTTCAAAAATCTGAGTGAATATTTCTTTAATGGCTGAGGAGTTTATGTTTCTTGCCCTTGAAATATATCGATTACCCGGTTTCATATCCAACTTGACTGTTGCAACCCCAGCACCATCTTGTCCTCTGTTATGCTGCTTTTCCATAAGGAGATAGAGTTTATTCAGCCCATATAAAGGGGTATTATATTTTTCTATATAATAATCCAATGGTTTTAGCAACCTTATAAATGCTATACCACATTCATGTTTTATAGAATCACTCATCAAAAGAAATTGAAGTGCAAAGGTAGAATAAATCTTGCTTCTTCTTAATAGAATATTGAAAATTTAAACAAAACCTCCTTTCGATAATTGGCTAAATCTAGACTAATAAATTATGAAATTGAGAGCTTAGAATCAATTTAATCTAACAAGCATTTTCATAATTAGCTCCGTAAAATAGGCTCCGTTTCCAGGACCATACCAATTCATTGTACGTGTTTCATAGGTATTCATGGAGTATCTTCTATCATCTGTTACATAACCAATAAAGCATCCATTGAAACTTGTGACTAACAATTTTTTACCTAGGTTTGAGGCTTGTGAGTCTAGCTCTTCATTCATTTCTCCAGAAAAATCACAAGGCATACCAGCAAAGACTATATCTCCAATTTGAAGTATATTTATGTAATTATTCTGCCTTCCAAAAAACTTTATAAACCAATGCGGACGAAGAACAAGAAAGGCATTAACTCGATAATTAGGTTCACGTAATTCTATTGGTTGATGTGTCATATTCAACTTGGTGAGATAGTCAGTTGGTATTTCATCTAAATTTCTAAAGACGACGCTTGTTGCTCCATTTGTGGTATAAGCAAGTTGCTGCCACTTATCTTTTTTACATCTAAAAGGACCGTGACTCCCAACCGAACCGGCACTGAAACACGTAAAATCTGACTTGCGACTGCTATCAATTTTATGCATCATCATTCCTGGCCAGTCACCAGAAAGTTGCATAACTCTGTCATGTAAGCAAGTTGCATGGGCAGTGAATGTGATGATGCAAGCCTTTTCTCCTGTTTCTTTTTCAATCTTCAAAATTCGCATATTAGAGTCCACCTCTCCTCCCTTCTCTAGTAATCTGTTATAAACCAACTTATGCGTTGCCACTGATTTATAACCAATTTTTACTTTAGATAAATTTTTTTCGGCATTAAGAATGCTTTCGGCAATTTTTTTTGCAATGAAAATAGGCACTCTTTTGTCGTAGGCACCTGCAAAAATTTCTCCAATAAAGCTATTGTGCCATGCCCCAATACCGCAATGGGTGTGAGTGGCGGATAGATAGATGTTTTTAAGGTCATATCCCTCTAGACGCAAAATAGTATCTAAAATCGATGTTACTGTTGGAGGAGCAATCAACAAATCGACAGAAACATATGCTATTTTTTTATTTGCCTGAGAAAAAACAAAAGACCTAACATAAATGGAATCATGAACACCATCAAAAAATCTTCCATTTCTATTTGCATCAATGGCGATAGGAGTTCCAAAGGGAGGAATCAACGAACTCTTTGACCATCCTGCTTTTACAGTGTCACTAGATTCGCAATTTTCAAATTGCTTATTCTTTTCAATTGCGTTGATTGTTCTAACAAAATAATCACTTTGATAGTAAGGACTATTATCTAAAGGCTTTAAAAACAATAAACCAATTACTATCATTAGAAAAATAACAACTAGTGAGAAGCGAAATAAAAAACGAAGAAATCTTGATTGCATGTTGAATTGTCCAACAAAAGTAGAAAGATATTTCAAATTGAATCAATATAGTTCTTTTGATCTACAAAAATATAAACCAGCCTTCTTTAGTGTCTTGTATGCGATATTTAAATTAAATATTATTTATCAATTACTAATAGAATAGGATTGAGCACTTAGGAAACATAAACATTTATAACCACTACAACCAAAATAGTTGAACATAGAGAACTGGCCATTACATCCAAATCCCGTTAGATAATCTGTTTTTTGTTCTTCCTCTACAGTCTTTCTTTACGTTACAACCGTTAAAAATGACAACTATTATCAATAACAATGCAATAACTCCTGCAGATCTTCTAATACTTTTCATAATTTTCAAACGTTATTGCGACTCTGTTTATTGCTGCTCTCTCATTTCCGGCTTATAAGGCTTAAATACGAAATTGCCTTCTTCGTTGTATATCAGAAACAAACACATAAACTCATTGGGGTCTTTGTAGATCTCTTTAAAATGATCCACCATCGCTTCATTAATAATATTTGCATTAACAAATTCTTCAAGATGGGAAACATTAATATGCCAATTCATGTCAAATTCGTGCTTATTAATCACTGGCTTCCCAATTGATAATTCATCATTTCTAAATGCGACGAAAACTGGGTATTTAGAAACCTCTTTTGAAATAATAGCATCAGAAATTTGCTTTAACAAATGCTTGTTTAAAGCCAAGTCTTCGTTTAATGTTTTTAATAACTCATTTAGTTCCATAATTAATTAAGTGATGGTCATCAATCATTTTTTCAGTTTCAGCAATGCAACATTCTCAATATGCTTGGTGTGTGGAAACATATCTACAGGGCGCATTTTTATTACTTCATATTTTTCGGATAACAATGCAATATCGCGAGCTTGGGTAGAAGGATTACAACTAACATAAACAATAGAAGGTGTTTCCAAAGCCAACAACTCAATAATTACTTTTTCATGCATACCAGATCTAGGAGGATCTGTGATGATTACGTCTGGTTTTCCATGCCGTTCGTAAAGTTCTGTGTTTATAATATTCTTAACATCTCCTGTGTAAAAGTGACAATTGCTTTGATTATTTAGTAATTTATTTTGATTAGCATCGTTGATTGCCTCTTTGACTTCCTCAATACCTATCATCTGATTGCAATCGTCAGCCAAATAGATAGCGATACTTCCTACACCAGTATAAAGATCGTAGACTACATCCGTTTGCTTCAAGTCTGCAAAATCTTTAATAATATTATATAAAACATTTCCTTGTTTACTGTTGGTTTGAAAGAACGATTTTGCTCCAATTTTAAACTTTTTACTTCCCATTTTCTCCACGATGTGTGAAGACCCCTTATAGGTGATGGCATCCAAATCATAGGTACTATCATTCCTCTTAGTGTTTATCATGTATTGCAGAGAGTCGATTGTGGGAAAATTAGTATGAATGAAATCCATTACATCCTTGATTTTTTTTTCATTTTCTTCTCCCAACACCAACATAACTAATACTTCTCCTGTGGATGCTGTCTTTATAACCAGATTACGAAGAAAACCTTTTTGTTCTCGAATATCATAAAATGTATATTTTCGTTCTATGCAGTATTTTTTGATTGCATCGCGAAGTGAATTAGAAATGGAACCTTGTAAATAGCAATGCTCTACATCGACTACTTTATCAAACAAACCAGGTATATGAAATCCACAAGCATCTCTAACAATATTCTCGTCTCCACTCTCTACCTGCTCAATAGTTAGCCATTTCTTATTGCTAAAAGTATATTCCAATTTATTTCGATAATATTGAGTTTCATCGCACCCAACGATTGGCTCTATATGCTCTAGAGCAACTTTTGCAATTCGTTCAAAAGCTGATTTCACAATTTCCTCTTTAAAATCTAACTGCGCTGTATAGGCGGCATATTGCCACTTACAGCCTCCACAAGTTCCGAAATGGCTGCAAAATGGTTCGACTCTATTCGTCGAAGGAGTTTTTATAGCTATTGCTTTCCCTTCCTCATAGCTTGATTTAGATTTATAGATTTTGACATCTGCTACATCACCAGGTATGCATCCTTCTGCAAAAATGACTTTCCCCTCCAGCCTGGCAATTCCGTACCCTTCACTAGAAATTGCTGTGATGGGCAAATTTTCATAAATTATATTTTTCTTATTTCTCAATGACTCGGTAATTAATCGTCAAACATAAAAAAAAATTAAATGGTAGCGTCGATTTTATTTAATATTACCATCCAGATTCAGTCATTTTAAAAAAAAATAATTTTACGAATAAGTAGGCATTATGAAGGTAGCAATTACAATTCCTTGCAGAAATGAGGAAAAATATATTATTCAATGCGTTCAATCTGTGCTAGCTTCCAAAACAAATAACATAGAAATTCAGGTCATTGTTTGTGATGGGAAAAGTACAGATGCCACCTTATTACTTTTAGAAGAACATTACCAAAGAGACACACGTGTAAAGATTCTGATTAACGAATCACAATTCACCCCACAAGCACTGAATTTAGGAATCAGAAGTACTGATGCTGACTTTGTCATGATTTTGGGTGCTCACTCTGTCATTTCAATTGATTACATTCAGAAATGCGTAGATGCGTTTAGCATAGATTTAAGTATTGGTTGTACTGGGGGCTTATTGATAAATAAACACGAAGATTCAATAGCAGCAAATGTCTCGTATTGCATGAGCAGTACCTTCGGAGTTGGGTCAGCGCACTTCAGAACTGGAACAAAGAATGGCTTTGTCGATACAGTCGCATTTGGGGTCTACAAAAAAGAAGTTTTTGAAAAAGCCGGGCTATTTGATGAAGATTTGATACGAAATCAGGACGATGAATTTAATTACAGAGTGGTTCAGAGTGGTTTTAAAATTTATCTCCTGACAGATACCTACATAGAATATTTCGTTAGAAGTAGTTTTAAAAAACTTTGGAATCAATATTTACAATATGGTTATTGGAAAGTATATGTCAATAAAAAACACAAAGCTGTAACGTCAATGCGGCAATTAGTTCCCATCCTATGGGTTTGTTATCTTTTTTCCCTATTAGTTTTTCGTCTCTTTGTACCCGGTCTTAAACTTACTCTTGTTGCAACTATTCCGCTGTTACTCTATTTTTTCATGGGGATTTTTTTTGCTACCAAGAGAGATATTACCTTCAAAGACAGTCTTCAAAGGATCTACATTTATGCGATTCTTCATACTAGCTATGGCTGGGGATATGTAAAAGGTATTTTAAATTTTATTCTTTTGAATAAGAAACCCGGTAAAAAGTCTACGCAACTAACTAGATAGCTCTTTTACAAAAAAACAAATCAGACAATCACAGGACTATTAATTGTTCTTACAAGATGATGTATTGAGTGAGGTAGGCTTTAAAGAAGATTCTTAATACATCCATATCTAATTGAAATTTGTTAAAAATTTATAACTTTGCAACATGTTAGCCTTAATGGCAATATTTTCGTACCCCTTTAACAGTTAATTAAATAATTTATCACAAAAAAAATATGAAAAAGATACTATTATTATCCTTTCTTTTTGCTTTCGTTAGCATAGAATTTTTAGCACAATCATCAGACAAAAGAGTTTTATTTACAGTTTCGGGGCAACCAGTTACCGTTGATGAATTCAAATATGTATACACCAAGAACAACATCAATAATCAAGCTGATTTTAGCGAAAAATCGTTGAACGACTATATGGATCTATTCACAAAATTCAGATTAAAAGTTAAACAATCTGAAGACATGAAATTAGATACTATTGAAGCTTTGAAATCAGAATTAGCAACATATCGCAAGCAATTAGCGAAAGCATATCTCACTGATAAAGAAGTTTTCGACAAATTAGAGAAAGAGGCATACGAGAGAATGCAAACGGAAATTAATGTTGCACATATATTGGTCAAAGTTACCGATGATGCAAGTCCAAAAGATACGCTGATTGCTTATAACAAGGCACTAGCACTTAGAAAGTCCATTCTAAAAGGTAGTAATTTTGAAGAAATTGCAAAACAAAGTTCTGATGATCCTTCTGCAAAAACAAATGGTGGGAAGTTGGGATATTTTAGTGTTTTTCAGACAGTTTATCCATTTGAAAATGCAATGTATGAAATTAAAGTAGGCGATGTATCAATGCCAATTCGTACAAAGTTTGGCTATCATTTAGTAAAAGTTTATGACAAAAGAACCGCTAGAGGTACAGTAAACGTTGCTCATATTGTAATCACTACCCCCGAGAAACTTATGGGCAATGCAGATAGTATCACCTTTGAAAAGGCTAACAAGCTATACAATGATATTAAAAATGGGATAATTACCTTTGAGGAGGGCGTAAATCAATTTTCTGAAGACAGAAAATCAAAATCAAAGGGTGGCGAACTCGGATATTTTGGGATAGGAAAAATGACTGAAATTTTTGAAAATGCTTCATTTGGCATACAAAATAATGGAGACATTACCAAACCAGTTAAAACTAGTTATGGCTATCATATCATTAAATTGATTGATAAAAAACCCGTGCCACCATTATCCCAAATTAAAAGTGAAATCAAACAAAAAATTGATAAAGATGCACGTTCGGATTTATCACGAACCGCTTTGACTAATAAAGTAAAAAGCAAGTATGGATTTACTGAAAACCTAGCGGCAAAGAACCAAATTTTTTCAATGGTGGATAGCAGCATTTTGGATGGAAAATGGAAACCAGCTGACTTAACATTGAGTAAAAACTTATTCAAAATAGGAGACATAGAGTCCAATCAAAATGATTTCTTAAATTTCGTCATTAAAAATCAAAAGAATAAAAGGACTAGCAATAACATTACAACTGTATTTAACAATTTATATGAAGAATTCGTGGAACAAAAATGCCTTGATGTTGAGGAAAAGCAATTAGAGAACGAATATCCTGATTTCAAAATGCTGATGAGAGAGTATCGTGATGGTATTTTGTTATTTGATTTAACAGATAGAATGGTTTGGACAAAGGCAGTAAAAGATACTAGTGGACTTAAGGTATTTTATGAAACAGATAAAGAAAAGTATAAATGGGGTAATCGTGCAGAGGTTGAAATCTTTAATTGTACTGATAAAGGAATCGCAACACCAACAAGAAAAATGCTAGAGAAGAAGAAATCAGCTGAAGCGATTACTGCTCAATTAAATGTACTTGGATCAAGCAGCAAAGTTTCCGTAATTTCTGGTAAATACGAAAAAGGGCAATATGAATTAATTGACAAGACAGATTGGTTACCTGGTATAAAGCCTAATATTTATAATGCCGATAGTAGCATTACCATAATTAACATCAGGCAAATTGTTGGTCCAGAATCTAAGTTGTTGAGTGAAGCAAAAGGTTACATTGTTTCTGATTATCAAGAATATCTTGAAAAAAATTGGATTGCTGATTTGAAAGCAAAATACCCTATTGTTGTTAACCAAGATGTACTACGATCTTTAATTAAAAAATAATTGTTGTTTAAAAACTATTTTCTTGTTTTTGTTCTTATTGGATTTTGTCTCTTGAATTCTTCTTGTAAAAAATATTTTACAGAAAAAAGCAAGGAACTGACAGAAGAACCATTGGCAAGAGTTAATGAAACTTTCTTATATCCATCAGATATTTCAGGAATGGGAGCAGGAAACTCACAGGATGATAGTCTAAAAATTGTGAATGTATATATTAGTGATTGGATTCAACACAGTTTAATTATTGATAAAGCTGAGAAAAATCTACCGAAAGAGTTACTAGATATTGATAAAAAAGTTGAAAATTATCGACAATCTCTGATCATATATAATTATGAAAGCGAATTGATTGCTCAAAAGCTGAATAAAGTTATTCCTGAAGACGAAAAACAAAAGTATTATGCAGAGTATAGCTCAAGTTTTATTGTAGACGATGCCATTTTCAATACTGAGTATATAGTTTTGGCTAAGGGCACACCTCAAATTGAAAATTGGATTCGACTTTTAAAATCAAATACACAAGAAGATTTAGTTCAACTCCGATCTTTTTGTAAAATAAGTTCTTCAAAATATGAAATAGAAAAAAACAAATGGTATACGCGTGATGAATTGATTAACGTTTTAGAAGCACCCATTGATTTGTTTGATAAATTAAATAAAAATGTTGAGGTTGTAAAATTTGAAAATAGCACATCTTTAGTTTTATTAAAAATGCACGAGTCAAAAAAAACAGGAGAGATAGCACCCTATGGTCGTGTTGAAAAAGATATCAATCAGATTATACTTGCCAAAAATAAAAAAATCATCTTAGATCAAATTTATAAGGAAATTTATGATGAGGGTGCCACAAATAAACAATTTGAAATTTTGACCAATACCAAAAATTAATGTATAAAATAGTAGCAATACTCACTGGCTTATTTTTGATGATTCATTCACTCGCTCAACAACAGATGATGGTTGATAAGATTATAGGAGTGGTAGGTGACAATATAATTTTGTTGAGCGATATTGAATCTCAACTTCAGCAAGCCAAATCTCAAGGGGAGAATATTAATGACGATCTCAAATGCGCCATTTTCGATCAGGCATTATTAGAAAAATTTTTTCTTGCTCAGGCACAACTAGACAGTGTATATGTTGGGGAAGACGAGGTTGAAGCTGAACTTGATAAGCGAATCCGATATTATATTAGCAACTCGTTTGGTAGTCAAGAGAAGTTAGAAGAATTTTACGGAAAAAGTATTGAAGATTTAAAAACTGATTTTAGAAAGGACGTAAAAAATCAAATGCTTGCAGAAAAAATGCAAGGCAAAATTTATGGAAGTATAAAAACTACTCCTGCGGATGTGAAGCAATTTTTTGAAGCGATTCCAAAAGATAGTTTACCATATTTCAATGCAGAAATTGAGTTATCACAAATAGTTGTATATCCAAAAGCAAGTCAAGAGGCGAGAGATTATGCTTTGATGAAGATAAAAAAAATTAAGCAAGAAATTATTAATGGTACAGATTTTGGGGCAAAAGCACAATTAGTATCTGAAGACCCAGGCTCAAAAAAAGAAGGTGGTGATTTGGGCTTTATTACAAGAGGTCAAATGGTATCTGAATTTGAGGCTGCCGCATTTCGTCTTGAAGAGGGACAAGTTTCAGATGTTATTGAGACGAAGTATGGATATCATGTCATTCAATGTCTTGAAAAAAAAGGTGAACGGATTCATGTCAGACATATTTTGATTACATCTCCAGTAACTAGTTTTGATGAAGTTACCGCAAAAACTTATCTTGACAGTGTAAGGACTTTAATCAGCACTGATGTGTTTACTTTCACAAATGCAGTTAAAGAATTTTCAGAAGATGAGCAATCGAAAAGCAATAATGGCTCGTTAATCAACCCACAAACAGGAAATTCATATTTCGAAATGAATCAGATTGACGGTAGTCTGTTATTTACTATCAGTGATCTAAAGAAAGGCCAACTTTCACAGACTTCTACTTTCACCACTGAGGAAGGCAAAAAAGCATTCAGGATGATTATGATTAAGAGTGAAACTGATGCTCATCAAGCAAGTTTAAAAAACGACTATTCTAAGATATCGGCCGCGACTAGACAAGCCAAACAACAAGAAGCCTTGGTAAAATGGATTAAGGATAAAAAAGGAGATACTTATATTTTAATAGATGAGAGTTTTCAAAGCTGTGACAATGTTCAGAAATGGATAAAAGACAAGTAAAATTCACTTGTTAAATTAATGCTTTTATTAGAAACCGATACACTATAGAAACTAGTAGCTCATTACAATTGATCTAGCCAATAAATCCCATTCTATTATGACTGCCATCACAAAAAGGTTGAGATGCTGAATGTCCACACCTACAGATTGAAAACCTTTCAGCAGATTTTAAAACATTACCATTTTCATCTACTAACTCAAGTTTTTCGCCAGTAATCAATAAAGGTCCATTGGGTCGAGCAAACAACTTTGTAGCTATTTTATCCTCTTTACTTTCTTCGTTATGCTCTATCATATGTGTTTAAATATTTAATTTTAATTTATAAAAATTTTGCTCGCCAATAAGTACCTAATGGAAGTTTTTTTTGAAAAGTATCTTCTACAAATAGTTCACCCATTCCCTTCTCAAGAATATTCTTCTTATATCTCGTCACTAAATTATCCATGATTAGATAAGAAAGACCCATTGAATACATATTAAAAACAAGGAATGATTTTGTTGGTTGAATAATTTGCATACAATTTGAAACCAATTCATCAATCATCTCTTCTAACAACCACTTCTCACCATCAGGTCCTCTACCATAAGCAGGCGGATCTAAAATTATACCTTCATATAAATGGCCTCTTTTGGCTTCACGTTTTACAAATTTAAGCGCATCCTCTACAACCCATCGGATATTATCAAGTCCTGAAGCCATCATATTCTCTTTCCCCCAATGAATCACCTGCTTTACGGAATCTACATGAGTAACATCAGCTCCAGCAGCCTTTGCTGCCAGTGAAGCTCCACCTGTATATGCAAATAAATTCAAAACTTTTGGGGCAACAGGACTATGGTTTTCCGAAATCGTGTTAAAAATATACTTCCAATTTTCACTTTGCTCCGGGAAGAGACCTAGATGTTTGAAAGAGGTAAAACCAAGTCTAAACTTTAAATGCATTTGCTGGTGATTATAGCCAACGATCCATTGCTCAAGAATATTTTTTTTAAGAACCCATTCTCCTTTATCAGAATTAAGTTTATCTTTTTTAAAAACTGCCACTGCCTGATGAGTCCATTCTAATTCACTCATGCTTTTTTTCCAGACAGCTTGGGGTTCTGGTCTAGCAATAATATGTTTACCAAAGCGCTCCAACTTTTCAAACTGCCCACTATCAATCAGTTCATAGTCAATCCAATCATCTGCTCTCAATAATTCTATCATGATTGGGGAATGAATTTCCGAGTACCTTCATACATTTCAAATTGCATATATCTACATTCCAATTTCCCATTCACTAATGGGATTCTTATGGTAGGCTTGAGTCCCACTTGTTTTAATGCATCGATATTTGAGCTAATAATCCACGCTTCACAGTTTACAAAATTTTGTTTCAATAAATCGCCTATTGTCGCATACATTTCGTTAATATCTGCAGATTTCATTCTTTCATGATAAGGTGGATTAGTAATAATCACTACAGATTTTTCCTGTTTTTCGTAGGTAAAAAAATCTTTAGTTCTCAAACTTATATCTTCATCTAAACCAGCCGCTGCTATATTTGACATAGCTTTGTTAACCACCTTCGAATCAATATCCGAGCCTTTTATTTTACAAATCAAGGGTTTCTTTTGACTTCTCAAATCTTTTTTAACTTCCATCAGTAACTTCGGATCAAAATCATTCAACGTCTTGAATCCAAAATCGTTTCTATTAATGTTTGGAGCAATATTCATTGCATACATTGCCGCTTCTGTGAGTATGGTTCCACTTCCACACATAGGATCCAACAAGTCTTTTTCTCCGTGCCATCCACTGAGCAGAACTAATCCAGCAGCTAAACATTCGTTGATGGGAGCCTCATTTGTATCTTGTCTATATCCTCTTTTAAACAAAGGTTCACCGCTGGTATTGAAAGAAACACAACATTGATCTGAACTTATTCTTACATCAATATAAAGTGTTGGATTCTCAAAATTAACAGAAGGCCTACTTCCAAACTTTTCTCTAAATCGATCGACTATCGCATCCTTCGTTTTATAGGCAACATATTTAGAATGATTAAAATACTCCGAATGTACTGCAGTGTCTACCATAAACGAGCCATTAACGGTGAGGTACTTTTCCCATTCCATTCCTTTCACAGCATTATACAACTCCTCTTCTGTAGTGGCACTAAAATAATGAATAGGCATAATTAACTTTATTGCGGTACGTAATGAAAGATTGGCCTTGTACAACAACTTTAAGTCTCCACTAAAATCGACTGCTCGCTTACTAATCACAACATCAGAGGCACCCAAAGTTTGCAATTCCTTTGCTAGTACTTCTTCTAAACCTTGAAATGTTCGCGCAGTAAATTTAATTTTCGCAACAGTAGTTGATTCATCCATTTTACAAAGGTACGCAAGATTACTTTATATGTAAAGGATGAGCTAAATAGTTTACATTCAAAAACAATCAAAAAACAATATCTAATTTGAGTGTAAGTGATACCTTATTGATGGAAGAATGGATTATGCTTTTTCTCGTGTGCAATGGTTGTTGGTCCACCATGGCCTGAATACACTTTTGTATTCTCAGGTAAAACAAACAACTTTGTTCGAATCGAATCCATCAAAATTGAGAGATTCCCTCCAGGCAAATCCGCCCTTCCAATACTTTCTCTAAAAAGAACATCTCCGGAAAGTACAAAATTATCTGCTGCTGAATAAAATGACAAACTTCCAGGCGAATGACCTGGTGTAAACAAAATCTCCAATTCAGAAAATCCAAAGACAATTTTGCTTCCTTCCTCAAGATAAGTGGTTGGTTCTGGGGAGGCTTCGCACTCCATTCCAAAAACTGAAGCATAAGCAGGCGTAGCTTTCAGATTTTTCAACTCGGCGATGTGTATTTCGAGTCCCAATTTATATTTTTCAGCAACATATGTATTTCCTAGTACATGATCTATATGGCAATGCGTATTGATTAAATGAGTGGGAATCAAAGAATGCTTACTAATATATTCATCGAGTATTTTACGTTCGTTGGTGGTTCCGCATCCTGGATCAAAGATGATACATTGCTTGCTCTCGTC
This sequence comes from Chitinophaga pinensis, assembly GCA_945872405.1. Classification (GTDB taxonomy): domain Bacteria; phylum Bacteroidota; class Bacteroidia; order Chitinophagales; family CAMDFR01; genus CAMDFR01. The sequence continues at coordinate 35,688 of CAMBZT010000012.1, forward strand.
TGACAAAACATAAGTGTTTTCTTGAAAGGCATTGAAAGTAAAATAATGAACATGTATCATATTTTATAGATTAAAGTGGTAAAATGACAATAAATTCATAATTTTATGGTGAAACAAAATTCTATCCAAGATTATTGAGGTTGAGATACAAAGTTAGTGTATGTATAGTCCATTTATAAAAAAAATATTATCCAGATTTCTATCAAGTTGTATACTACTGCTTCTTTCAACTTCGCATGCATTCGGACAAACAAACAGCAGCTCATTTGGACAAAACAGAGTTCAATATCATGACTTTGAATGGTCTTTTTATGAAACCGAGCACTTTAATGTTTATTACTATATCGGGGGTCAAGATTTAGGGAAATTCGTCATTTTCAATGCAGAACAAGAATATAAAGATCTTACTCAATTCCTTGATTTAAGGGCAAGAAGCAAAATCAACATACTTGTTTATACAGATATTACTGATGCGAACATGACGAATATTGGCATACACCAAGACCTTAAAAATATTGGTGGAAATATTCCGATAATAGGCAACAAAATGCTCTTATATTTTGATGGTAACCACAACCATCTCCAGGAACAAACTCGAGAAGGAATAGTGAGACTTTATATTGACCAAAGTGAACAAGGTATTAGTTTTCAGCAGGTGTTACAACATGCAGTAGTTCCAGAGTTACCACAATGGTATGTAGAAGGATTGGTGAGCTATATTTCAAAAGGTTGGACACCAGAAGATGATGAAAAACTAAGGCTAGGTATTAAAGCAAAACGTTTTAAAAAATTTAAAAAACTATCTTCTGAGGATGCCAATTTTATTGGAAAAGCATTCTGGAACTTTGTTGCAAATGTTTATGGGAAAGACGCAATTTCCAACCTTCTTTATATCACTCGAAGTAATCCAAAAAATCTTGATAATGCCTGTCTTTATGCATTAAATAGTGGTGTGAATGAATCTTTAAATAAAAGCATGAAATTCTACACTAAGAGATATGAAAATCTTGAATTGAATACCACTCCTCTCATATCTACCAATTTACTTCCCATTAAAACAAAGCAAAAAACAGATTACTATTCTCTCTTGATAAACGACAAGGGTAATCATATTGCCTATGCATCCAATCAATTTGGTCGTCAAAAACTTAATGTTTATAATATCACAGAACAAAAAAGGCGAGTAATTTTAAGAAATGGATTCAAGACAAATACCTTACTTACGGATCGTTCCTATCCTTTACTGGCTTGGGAACCAGGCGGCAATAAGCTGGCTGTGATGTATGAAAAGAGGGACAATATCAAATTGATGATGTACGACCTATCAAAGAACAAAAAAACCATAAAAAGAGTTACTAAATTTCAAAAAGTATTCAGCATGAGTTATGGTAGTGACAGAGGTACATTGTTGTTATCTGCAGAACAAAAAGGGCAGTGCGATATTTTTTCTTATCAAATCAGTAACACAACCACCACCCAGATTACTAATGATTTTTGGGACGATCTAGACCCGCACTTTGTTTCGACAGACGAGTATAAAGGAATTGTGTTTACAAGTAATCGACGTAGTGATACAATCAAAAGTGGCAGAATTGATAAAGACTTACCTCTAGGTCCAATGAATCTTTATTTCTATAGTCCAATGGAATCAAATTCTTTCTATGCCAAAATCACAGAGAATGATGCATGGGCAAAAGTTTGTGGAGTACAAAATTACAATAGTAACTACATTTCTTTTTTGAATAATGAGTTAGGGATTAGTAATCGATATATTGCTAGGTTTGAAAGTGTTTTTTGGTACAATGCCGTAACTTATTACCTGAGCGATAGTATGAATGCGACATATGATTCTTTGACTCTTCCTGAATATATTTTCATTGATTCTTTTATTGATGATATGACAGGCATCATCATTGATTCCACGCATACTTTTCCAGTCAATAAATTGAAAGGATTTCCCTTCGTAGTGAGCAATAATTTTAATTCAATTATTGAGCAAAGCTTTTGTTTTGAAAAGTTAAAGTCCGCTGAGTTATATTTTAATGGGAAAAAGTTTGAATTTTACCTGAATGATTTAGACACCAACTTAAGGGAAAAAAATCAATATGTACTTTCGAGTATTCCTTATAAAATCGCTGAAAAGGATACCTCCAAAATCGACAAGTCTGTCGTTATCACTACTGAGTATGCATCACTACAGGACAATGTTATCGTTCAATTATCGGTGGATAGTTTTCAGGAGACAGAAAATATTCCGTTTTTTCAAACTGAATTTGATAATTGGGATGACACAACTGCCATGCAACAAAGCACTTTTGGAACAAATGTTACCAGCTACTCTCAAATTAGTGCTGCACCACTGCCAGGTACGGGATATAAGTTTTCAAAGAACAGGCCTTATCTTGTAAAAATGATGATTGATCATATTGCTGCACAATTAGATAATAGTTTGCTTATTACGCGATATGCACCCTTTAACGCTTCAAATCCATCCTTTTTACCCCAAAATATTGGAGGACTCATCAACCTCGGTGTGGTCGATCTCATGGAAAACTATAGAATCACAGGGGGATTTAGAATTCCTCTTATTTCAACGCCTGCCTCAGAATATTTTTTGAGCTATGAAAACCTAAAGAAACGCTTAGACAAAAAACTCACTTATTACAGATCTGTTTTTAATCAAATTCAAAATGATGACAATAGAGTACCCTTTGACACACTCATATTAAAAGAAGAGAATTTACCGCTTCGCTACAGCATTAAAACAAATTATGCTGAATTTTTACTAAAATATCCATTTGATGTCTTGCAAGGTCTTCGTTTTGGCTTCGCCTTTCGCAACGACAAGTATATTTATAAAGCAACCAATGAGCAAACGCTCAGAATATCAAATTATGCTACCAATTGGGTGAGTGTGAAAGTAGAATACGTTTATGATAATACTTTTGATTTAGCAACCAATCTAAGAGAAGGCACTAGATTCAGACTTTTCACTGAATTACACAAGGAAATTCCGACTGAAGATACCAAAATAACGAAAACATTCACTGCCAAATTACCTCGTTGGAACAACGCCTATTTTGGTATAGTTGGAGCAGATATTAGGCATTATCAGAAGTTGTATAAGCATATTGTTTTTGCAACACGTCTTTCTTGGAGCACGTCTTTTGGCACAAAAAAGATGATCTATTATTTAGGTGGAGTGGAAGGGGGAATTTTTCCTCGCTTCAATAGGACGACACCTATCAATTCAAATAACAATTACGCATTTCAAAGTCTTGCAACAGATTTACGCGGTTTTGACCAAAATATTAGAAATGGGAATTCAGTGGTATTGATAAATGCAGAGTTACGAGTCCCATTAGTGAGTACATTTTCAGGAATCGCAATACGAAGTCAATTTTTAAGAAATCTACAATTGGTGGCTTTTTGTGATATTGGTACTGCTTGGGAAGGTTTAAGTCCATTTAATAAAGACAACCCTCTTTATCAGAATGTGATCAGAGACCCTTTCAACTCGCCAGTGATTGTTCGAATTTATCAATATAGAAATCCGATTGTCGCAGGTTTTGGTCCTGGCTTAAGAACCAGTATTTTCGGATACTTTGTTCGTTTAGATGTAGCTTGGGGTTATGACGGAAATAAAATTACCTCACCCAAAGCACACCTCTCCTTCAACCTAGATTTTTAGTAAAAAACTATCACTTTTTCTTCTTTTTTCGTTTACTACTTTTAGCAGTGGCTGCTTCATCCAAAAGTTTTTGCCAGTTGGTGTTCACCTCTTCTGTTAGAGCAAGCGTCATTCGATAATCCGACTTATCAATTTCCATTTGTCGAATTTCTTTTCCAAGAAATCCTTGTATAATTTCTAAAATTGGCTTTTCTTCAGGAGCACAAAAAGTTAATGCATGTCCTCTTTCAGTTCCTCTTCCGGTTCGTCCAATGCGATGAACATAATTTTCAGCAACATCAGGTAAATCATAATTGATCACATAATGAATACCAGGTATATCAATTCCTCTGGCTGAAATATCTGTAGCAATCAAAACCCTGATATCACCCTTTCTAAAGGTCTCCATTACTTCAAGTCTGTCCTCTTGGTGTTTATCTCCATGCATAGTAAGCGTTTTAATGTTAACACGCTCCATTGCCTTTGCCAATCTTTCTGCTCTTACCTTTGTACGCACAAAAACCAACATTTTACTCTCCTCCTTTTCTCTGATCATTCTCTCAAGAAAAAATCGTTTATCATCCATTTCAATGTAAGCAACTTGATGATCTATATTTTTCGACACCGGATCTTTTGGCGAAAGTTGAATTCGAATAGGATTCCTAACAATTGAATATGCCAAGTCTTTTATTTTTTCATCTATTGTAGCAGAAAAAAATAGTGTTTGATATCTACGTGGTAAATGTTTAATAACATCTTGAATATCTTTAATAAATCCTAATGCCAGCATATGATCTGCTTCATCAAGAATCAATACTTCAGTCTCGCTCAGATCAATATATCCTTGACTTCTCAAATCGAACATCCTTCCTGGTGTTGAAATCAAAATATCTATTCCCGTTTTTAGTGCTTTGATCTGTGTAGTCTGATCAGCACCTCCAAATGTTGTAAGAATTTTTAGAGGAGTATTAGCTGCAATTTTAGAAAATACCTCATTAATCTGCACGGCTAATTCACGAGTTGGTACCATCACCAAACATCTGATGCTTTTATTTTCACGATGTCGCTTTTTTGCAAATAACCGATCCACAATGGGAATGGCAAACGCGGCTGTCTTACCTGTCCCTGTTTGGGCGATTGCCAAGACATCCTCTCCCTTCATAATAGAAGGAATACTTTTATACTGAATATCAGTTGGCTTCAGGAAACCTAGCTCCGTTAGGTTTTTCTTAATCTTATCTGAAATATGGTATTGCGAGAACTTCATGTGTAAGCAAAAGTACAAAATATAAAATAGCCGATCTATTTTACCTCTATCCCTTAGCATGTGCTTTTTATCAATGTTTGCTGATATATCTTTTGAAATATTCTTTCTTTGTATCCCAATTTTATTATGTCCACCAAATTAAAAGTCCATCTTTCGTTACTTGCGGTAAACCTTATCTATGGAGCAAACTATGCAATTGCTAAATTAGTAATGCCTGAATTCATTACCCCATTCGCCTTTATACTGATACGTGTTGGATTAGGCACCTTTTTTTTTCTGCTTTTGTATGGTTCTTTTATTCGTGAAAAAATTTCCATCAAAGACATTCCTCTGTTTATACTCTGTGGCATCTTTGGTGTCGCAATAAATCAAATTTGTTTTTTTAAAGGACTCACTCTCACTACCGAAATCAACGCTTCCTTGCTAATGATTACCACACCAATTCTTGTAATCATCTTTTCGGCTTTTATTGCGAAAGAAAAAATTTCTGCATTCAATATTATGGGTATTGGCTTAGGCATTGTTGGAGCCTTGCTTATCTTAAAAGGAAAAGGATCTTTATCTACATTCTCTTCTAAAACATTAAGAGGCGATATCTTCATTTTTATCAATGCTGTTTCTTATAGTCTTTACCTAGTTATGGTTAAGAAACTAATGGCAAAATACCATCCATTGACGGTTATAAGCTTTGTATTTCTTGCTGGACTAATTCCTGTTACCTATACAGGATGGCAAGAAGTATCTAGAATAGATTGGGGGAATTTTACTCCCACAGTTTGGTATAGCATCGGATTTGTAGTTGTTTTTACAACATTCTTTGCCTACCTACTCAATATTTTTGCATTAAAAAAAACATCTCCATCATTGGTAGGAATATACATTTATTCCCAACCTATTTTCGCTGCTTTCATCAGCATTCTGATGGGCAAAGAACCTTTGAATGCACTGACAATTATAGCAGCTACACTAATTTTTATAGGTGTTTATTTTGCTACGAATGCTACAACGAAAGGAAATGCGTTAGAAGACATCAAGAAAAAGTAATTTTATTGATTACCTGCAACGATTAATACTATTTCTCCCTTAGGTGGTTTATTTGTGTAGTGTAGAGCCAATTCGATTAAAGAACCCTTCCTATGCTCCTCAAACATTTTAGAAATTTCTCTACTGACACAAGCTTTCCGTTCTTGACCTAAAACCGCTGCCAGCTGCTCCAATGTTTTCACTAAACGAAAAGGTGACTCATAGAAAACCATGGTACGCTCTTCATCCTTTAAGAGATTGAATTTTGTCTGCCTTCCTTTCTTCAAAGGTAAGAACCCTTCAAAACAAAATCTATCACATGGAAGACCACTACTAACCAATGCGGGCACAAACGCTGTTGCGCCAGGTAGCGTTTCTACTTCTATTCCCTTCTCAATGCAAGCTCGAGCCAAATAAAATCCGGGGTCTGAAATACCAGGTGTTCCAGCATCAGAAACTAACCCGACTTTTGCACCAGCTAAAATTCTATTGACAATATTTTCTGTGGTTTGGTGCTCATTGTGCTGATGATGTGAAGTTATACTTCGATCAATCTGAAAATGTTGAAGCAATTTTTTTGTTTGACGTGTATCTTCTGCTAATAATATATCTACCTCCTTTAACATGCGTAATGCACGAAGAGTGATATCCTCTAAATTACCTATTGGAGTTGGTATAAGAATAAGTTTAGACAAAAGAAAAAAATATTGATAATGACTCGCGAAACATATATCGCAATTGAATACTAAATAGATTGAATATTATAACTGTATCCTTCCATAATCGCGTTTGCCAGCAACTTTTTACAAGCCTCTTCTACTTTCCCTTTAGCCTCAGTTTCATCTTGCGCTTCCAACTTCAAAGAGATTTGCTTACCAATTCTGACATCACTGACTTTATTCAATCCTAGCGAGTGCAAGCCATGAAGTACTGCTTTTCCTTGAGGGTCTAATAATTCTTTATGAGGCATAATACTGATTGTGGCGACAAATTCCATATTGTTCGGTTGTTTTTGTTAAACAAAAGTAATGAATGTTTAATAAATCGAGTAAAGTAATCTGGTATTTGGCGATCACTTTCTCATTTCAATTCCTTTCGGTAGTTTCTAGTGAGATGAATAAGTAAAGAAGTAAAAACATATAACAAAACTACAATACAAGCTGTCGTGATTTTAAAATAAATAAAAAGAACTAGAGAAATCAATAAAAAGAGGTAACGGATTTCATTTCCTTTCCAAAGAAAATTTTTAAACTTAAAACTAAACATTGGAAGTTCTGAGATCAGTAAATAGGAAAAAACAATCGATAAAAAGACCACTAAAAAAATATTGCCTGTAAATGTATATTGATGGGACTGGTGTATAGCTAAATACCCCATCCAAAAAACAGTATTCGCTGGCGTGGCTAAACCAATAAAGTGATCTCCTTGCCTTTCATCAACATTAAACTTAGCTAATCTTAGAATCGAAAAAAGAGGAATCACAAAAGCGATAAATTTAACAGCATCAAAAAGCAATCCATAAGGGCTAAAGAGCTCATCAGCGATCAGATGACCATTTCCATGCAATATCATAAAGACCGCTAGACCTGGAACCAAACCAAAACTAATAGCGTCTGCCAACGAATCCAATTGCTTTCCTAATTCTGAGTTACTATTAAATTTCCGTGCTGCAAAACCGTCAAGAAAGTCTGCAATCAAAGACAAAATGGTGCAACAAACAGCGTACTTATAGTTTGCCGAAAAAAGCATCACCAGAGCACAACATCCAAAAAATGCATTGATTAAAGTGAGCGTATTCGCTATGCTAAAAAGCTTAATTCGTGAATTCAATTCTATAAATATAAAAATGTAACTTTCTTAGTTTAACCGTTCATTAATGCTTCAATCTCCTCTACCTCGATTGGGATATTTCTCATTAAATCAACATTACCGTTCGAAGAAACCCAAACATCATTTTCTATTCTGATACCAATGTTTTCGGCTGGTATATATATACCGGGCTCATTAGTCAACACAACCCCTTCAGGAAGCTTTTCGTATCTGTTACCAATATCGTGCACATCCAATCCTAAAAAATGAGAGTTGCCGTGCATAAAATACTTTTTGAACAATGGTTGATTAGGATCCTGATTGGCAACATCCTGTTTGCTAAATAATCCAAGACCTATCAACTCTCCTTCCATAACTTTTGCAACTTCATCATTTAAGTCAGCCAAGGTAATTCCAGGCTGCATGATATTGAACGCTGCTCTATGTACATTTAAACAAGCATTATACACTTGTTTTTGTCGCGAAGTGAAAAGTCCATTAACAGGGATTGTTCTTGTTAAATCAGCACAATAATTTCCATATTCCGCACCAAAGTCCATCAACAATACTTCCCCATCATTACACGCTTTATTATTATCATTATAATGAAGAACACAACTGCTAAGTCCTGCAGCAATAATTGGATCATAGGCATGTCCGGTAGCCCTATTGCGAATAAACTCATGAATAATTTCTGCTTCAATTTCATATTCGGTAACACCGGGTTTCACAAAACTCAATACTCTTCGAAATGCTTTTTCGGTAATATCACAAGCCTTTTGAAGCATCATCACCTCTGTGCTATGTTTCACTGTTCTTAATTTCGCCATAATTGGTCCACTCCTTTCAAAATGATGTAAAGGAAATTTTATTTTACAGTCATTTGCAAACCTCAAATCTTTATAGGCTATATCACTCGACGCTCGATCATTCTCATTCAAATTGATGTAAATATTTTCAACATGATTAATCAGCGTTTCTACAATTTGATTAAATTGACTATGCCATATCACTGTTTCAATTCCAGATTGTTTTCTCGCCTCTTCAATCGTATATTTCCTTCCCTCCCAAACAGCAATCGTTTCATTGGTCTGACGAATGAATAGAACTTCTCTATATTTAGGGATTGGAGAGCTAGGACAAAGCAACAATATTGATTCCTCCTGATCTATGCCTGTCAAATAAAACAAGTCAGAATTTTGACGAAACTTATGGGTACCGTCACCCACTCGTGGCATTTGATCTGCTGAATGAAAGATTGAAATGCTATTTGCTTTCAATAAATTTGAATAGTTTTTCCTATTGAATTCAAATAGCTCAGAGGCTATCATTTCATATTTCTTTAAGTTCATGACTAAATAATTATAAAAGAATAATAAGGTACAAACCTATACAAAAAAAACAAAAAGCCATGGAAAATGCAGCATAGTTATGGCATAGAAGATTACTAAGCATCTAAAAGTTCATACAATATAGGCCGACTAGGACTTGCATCACATTCTATATTCAATACATTAATTTGCAGCAAATAAAGACCATCTTTTATCGCATCTTCAACATAAATCAATTCTGTTATTGTGCTGTTTTTTCGCACAGAACCAGGATATTTCCAAAAAGCTTTATGTGCTAAAAACTTGGCACCATCTTCTTCTCTATCTACACTTGGTAAATCAATAAGCAGGTGCTCAAAACCCTTGTAAACAAGGTATGCAACAGCCTCATCAGAAATATAGGGAGGATTGGTCCCTGAATAATTCCTTGTTTCTTTATCAAGTCCGTTTGGCAAGGTTCGAATAACTATTGCCTTTGCCTGCTCATTATTTGATATGTGTTTTACCTCATTCTGAGTAATAACGTTATCGCCGTTCTCAATTTTTACAGGTCTAATAGTGGTTAATTCCGCCAAAAATATAAATTCCTTTAAGCATTGATTGATGACGTATTCTTCTTTAGCAATATGCCCTACGCATTCAGTATGGGTTCCATTACCATGAGGATTAATTTTTATATTTTTATAATTTATAATTCCGCCTTGACTAATGTCACCAATAAAATTTTCAGCAATTACAGGACTAATTTCAACTGGTGGCGCATAGTAAGCACAAGGGTTTTCTTCCCCATTTTTAATTCGAATAGAAATATCCAATGGCTTTGATAAATCAGTTTTATACAGCTTATTTGAAAAATGTATTGTTACAATCATGAATGTAAAATTAAAGCATTCTTTTATAATTATTGCATATCCTCATGTTATACAAAAATCTATATGGGCAGCTACTTTTGCCCAAGTTCAAAAAATCAAAAGTACCAAGTGTTACGCAGTGCACGGCACTTGCTGCACCCTTTGCTGCAGCTTTTCTTCAAGGTGAGAATTTCTGTGACCACTACATGCTATTCTTTCCTGAAAACATCCAACAAAAAAGCCACCTTTCGGTGGCTTTCCATTTTATCTTAATCGAATAATTTTAAACTCTGTTCGTCGATTTTGCTGGTGTTCTAGCTCGGTACATTTAGACTTTACAGTTCCCTCACAAGCACATCCATTTTTCAACTCAGACTCTCCATAACCTTTAGCAGTCATTCGTGAAGCAGAAAGACCTCGTGATATAAGATACGCAACCGCAGAAGTCGCTCGGTTTTGTGACAATTTCGCATTATAAGCTATGGTCGCTCTACAATCTGTATGCGATCGTAACTCAATAATCATATTTGGATATTTATTCATGATAGGTACCACAAAATTATCTAATTGCTGTGCAGCGTCAGGACGAATATTGAACTTATTCAAATCATAATAAATATTTGGAATCTCAACAATTTCTCCTTCACACAAAGCAACAAGTGTTACCTGCTCATAAATATTGGATGGAGCAGCTTTTCCAATAGTAGTAACCTGACGAACTTCTGAGCCATAAGAACATCCTTCTTTCGGATTGGGTGCTGTAACAGTTACTTCATAATTTGAGTTTGGCTGCAAACCAAAAATACAAGAGCCGTCTTCTAATGTTTTACACGGGAAAGTCCTACCAGTTTTCTTATCTGTTAAGGTAATTAGTGCGCCCTTCATTAGTCCCTTATCTTTTTCAGTAACAGTTACTGTTAGATCAATATTTTCCTTCTTCTTTAAAGGAATCTCAACCTTTGCATTGCCACTTGAAGGAATTGAAACTTCTATGATGTTATTTCTATATCCCTTCTTAGAAACGGTAACCTGATACTTCATGCCAGCTTTGAGAGGGCAAGCCTTAAATTCACCTTTTGCGTTAGATGTCAAGTCAGTCATATTTATAATTTCAATCTTTGCATCTGCTATTCTTTCTTTAGATTTCTCATCATATACAAATCCTTCTATACATTGCTTCACTTGTCTTGTGAATGAATAAATATCATCTTCTCCACTTCCACCTTCTCTATTCGAACTTACATATCCTAACTTTCCTTCTGAGTTCATCACGTATCCAAAGTCGTCTTTACTGCTATTAATTGGTGCTCCCAAATTTTCAGTATTCCCCCATTTACCATTCTCGTATCTTGCTTCAAAAACATCCAGACCACCTAAACCCATCCATCCATCAGAAGAAAAGAACAAGCTACCATCCTCTGCAATATATGGGAACATCTCTCTTCCAGCTGTGTTGATTTGTTTTCCTAAATTAATTGGTGCCCCCCAATTGCTTCCCTCCTTGTATGAAACATAAACATCGGTCTCTCCTTCACCACCTGGCATATCTAAAATAAAGTACATCGTTTTTCCATCTTTGGATAGGGTAGGATGGGCAATGTTATACTCCTTATTATTGAAAGCGAATGGAGTAATGTCTACCCACTTATTTTCAACAGAATTGTAAGTAGCCTTAAATACTTCAAGTTTAACAACTCCATCAGCACTTTTTTGAGTCTTCGACTTTATATAATTGTTTCTAGTAAAATAAATTTCATTAAAATCTGCAGAGAACGTTGCCGAGCCATCGTGATACTTTCTGTTGGGTTGTATTCCTTTGATCTTTTTTGCATCATCAAAGACATTGTCACTAATTTTCTTTGCATAAAACAAATCAAAGAATCTACTGTTCGTCCAATTGTCTATTCTCTTGATAGCGCCATCCTTGCCCCTATTGGAAACAAATACAATCCCATCCTTAAAATACACCGGACTAAATTCCCAAGCAGATGTATTAATATTTATTGGACTCAAACTATATGCTGTATTTACTGAAAGTAGACTTTCCATCTTTGACGCATTAGTAACATTTTCATTTGCTCTTACATCATTTGGCATCAATTTATTATAAATATCAAAATATTTTGTTGCTTCTTCGTATTTCCCATTAGACTTAAGAAACTGTGCGTAATAGAATACGTTACTAGGCTTTGGGCTACTTGCTATTGCTAATGCACCATACATTACTTCTGCTCCTTCTGTATTATTTACTATTCTATATGCATCCGCTAGCTTTTCTTTTGCGATTAAATTATTTGGGTTTTTGTCTACAACATTTTGTAGAATCTCAATTGTGCGATTAAACTTAAAGTCAGCAAAAGCTCTATTAGCCGCTTTCTCTGCCCCTGATTGAGCAGATAAGTCTGTTGCAAAAAAAACAAATAGTAATAAAATTATTGATTTATATATAGGTTTCATATGGATTTTGGTTCTTATTTTTCTCTTAATGTTCAAATTAAATTGTTGCTTTTTAGAAGTACTTTACATATCGTGGATTTACTAACTTCGACTTTTTATAAGCGAAGTTATAACCCAACATAATTTCGTGTGTTCCACCCGCATATCTAGACAATCCAGATACCGTTAGATCATAAGCATAACCAATGTGAAATTGTGGAGTTACATAAAAGTCTCCAAAGAAATCATAAGAATCTCCTACTCGATGTGATACACCTATCCAAATTCTATCAACAAACATAAATGCAGCCGTGATATCAAAATCTAATGGTGCGTTTTTTACGTACTTCATCAAGAATGTAGGTCTAAATTTTACCTTTTTTCCTAAATCGAATACATATCCAGCGGTCAATAGATAGTGACGATATAATCTTGCATATTCTGCTTTATCGCCAGCATACTTGACTTTATCATTTAAGCTAAAGTTGAGCAAATGTGGTATCGAGGCCCCTACAAAAAACTTAGTGTTATATATATAAACACCAACGCCCACATTTGGCAACCACAAATTATGATTGTTTGCAAATGCTGGGTCAATTCCACTCATTCCAGGATTAGTTAATGCATCTCCTAATCTGTTCTGATAATTTGATACCCCTGCTTGAATGCCAATGGCAATTTTGGTGCTCTTCTTTTTCCCAACTGGAATTCTATAGGCATAGGATACCTGAAAAGCATTTGATTGCACAGTCCCAAGACGATCATTGGTGTAAATCAAACCGAGTGCATTATTAGAATTACCAATAGGTGAATGAATGCTAACTGAAGCTGATCTAGGAGCTCCGTCAATGTTAGTCCATTGTGTTCTATAAATTGCCATTGTATTGATCACATCATGACTACCTGCATAGGCTGGATTCAAGTACAATCCGTTAAACATGTAGAAACTGTAATGAGCATCTTGTTGTGCCTTGGTGTTTAACCAAGCAAAAGTAATGACACATACTATAATTAATAACTTTTTCATCTTCTGTTATGTTAATTTTAATTTGGGGGATTGGTTATCTATTAATTTGAACAAAACCTGATCGATTCTTCATTCCTTCTTCGTTGAATTTAAGCACATAGTAATATGTAGCATCAGGAAGGGCATTATTCTTTTTGTTTAATCCGGTAAAACCTGAATCCATGGTATTTTTATAACCACCATCAGCACTTATCCATACCTCATCTCCCCATCTATTAAATATTGTGAGTTCAGAATTAGGATATCTTTCTATACCAGTTATGTTAAAGTAATCATTTATTCCATCACCATTTGGTGAAAATCCTTCGGGAATAAAGAAAATAGAATTCGGAATATTAATATAAACATATGCCGTATCACAAAATCCAGTGAGCGTATCGCAAAGAATATAACAGAATACATCTTTCCCTGAATAACTTGTCATTGGAGTATAGGTCACATCAAAACCATCTAAAACAATAAATCCATGACTTGGATTTCCACAGATGGTGATTACAGAATTTGCCGAAACAGCATCATTAGATGTGAGTGTAATGGTGATCGACTGATCCAATTCTGTTGACTTGTAATCATCTCTGGCGTTTACAGGCACTATTACCAAAATTGCTGTAGTATCACACAAACCAAATTGGTCACATAGAATATAAGCAATGGTGTCAATACCAGCAAATCCACTATCTGGGATAAAAGTCACTGAACCATCTGGATTCAAAATGGCACTTCCAGCACTTGGATTTAAATTATAAATAAATCCAAGTCTAATTCTATCTCCCAAATCAGGATCTGAATCGTTGGCCAAGGGTGTAATTAGGATAGAACCGCC
>CAMBZT010000013.1 GCA_945872405.1 Chitinophaga pinensis
AGTAGCGCCGTTTTGTATGGCTTCGGTTAGCCAAGTTTTCACGCGAGTATAATGTTTTGCATTCACCATGTGAGCAATAGATTGACTCTGTTCTGGTTGTTGCCCATACATTTTAGCAAGTTGTAATTGCATGGCTTTTACAAAATCTTGCTTCTTACTTTCGTGAATAAAAAGATAGTCGGGGGCAATGCACGTTTGTCCGCTATTCATAAATTTACCCCATCCTATCTTTGCTGCACACTCGGTGACATCAGCTGTTTCGTCGATGATCACAGGGCTTTTACCGCCCAATTCTAGCGTAACAGAGGTGAGATGTTCACTTGCAGCTTTCATCACAACTTTTCCTACTGCAGGGCTACCTGTAAAATGAATATGGTCGAACTTTAATGTTAACAGTTGAGTGGAAACCTCCACTCCTCCTTCCACAACTGCTACTTCACTTTCGTCAAAGACCGAAGCAATAAATTTCTTTATAAATTTGCTGGTATGAGGCGTAAACTCAGAGGGTTTCAGCATGCAAACATTACCGGCAGCAATAGCAGAAATAATGGGTGAAATTGCTAATTGAAAAGGATAATTCCAGGGAGACATAATGAGGCAATTTCCTTTCGGCTCTTTCACAATGGAGGCAACGCTGCCAATCATGGTTATTGGACTTTGAAGGTCTTCCGGCTCCATCCAAGTGGCTAAGTCTTTACAGATGGCATTAATCTCTATGATTAAAGGATATATTTCGGTTAAATCAACTTCTTCTTTAGGTTTCGAAAAATCTGCATGCACTGCCGCTTTTATCTCTTCTCTTTTAGTGTGTAGTGCCTTCTTCAAACGAGTCAGTTTAGCACATCGATCTTTGGAGCTACTATTCTTAACCTCCTGTCTATTCTGTCTTTGTAGGTTATAAATTCTCTCAATTTCTTCGAAAGGTGTGTCTTGACTGGTTAAAATGGGAATCATATAAGTTTGCAGATATTTTTATAAAAGTAGTCGAAACTGACTAAAATTTATGCTTAAAAATGCATAATTATTGCACTATCAATCGTGCTTCTGAAGCACGTTTACAAATTATTTTCGCTTTTTTTAAAAAAATCGCTATATTTTTGCATCCCGTTCTGAAACTTTAGGTCAAATAAAATCGTTAATCTAGAAAATTCATTTATAGTATACTATGCGTCAACTAAAAATCACCAAATCAATTACCAATCGCGAATCTCAATCAGTTGAGAAATATTTACAAGATATTGCGAAAGTAGATCTAATTACTGCAGAAGAAGAAGTAGTACTTGCTAAGAAGATTAGAGATGGCGATCAGATTGCCCTTGAAAAATTAGTGAAATCAAATCTCCGATTTGTGGTTTCAGTAGCAAAACAATACCAAAACCAAGGCTTATCGTTGAATGATTTGATTAATGAAGGAAATGTAGGATTGGTGAAAGCTGCTCAAAAATTTGATGAAACAAGAGGTTTTAAGTTCATCTCTTATGCGGTGTGGTGGATTCGTCAGTCGATAATGCAAGCACTTGCCGAACAAGCACGTTTGATTAGATTGCCACTAAACAAAGTTGGTTCGCTAAGCAAAATCAGAAAAGCCTTAGCACAATTGGAGCAGGAGTTTGACCGTGAACCAACCCCTGAAGAACTTGCGAAGTTCTTAGATATTGATGTAAAAGAAGTGGAGACTACCTTGAAATTATCTTCAAGACATACCTCGTTAGATGCACCGTTAGTGGAAGGTGAAAACAATGCATTGGCAGACGTATTACAGAACGATAATGCTGATGGAGCTGACACGCACTTAGATTATGCTGATTCTCTTAGAAAAGAGACGCTTCGTTCTCTAAACACGCTCACAGAAAGACAAAGACAGGTCATTCAACTTTATTATGGCATTGGAGTAGATCACCCGATGTCTCTCGAAGATATCGGCGAAAATTTAGGTTTAACAAGGGAAAGAGTTAGACAAATTAAAGATAAGGCTATCAATAATCTTCGTTCTGCTTCGCGTAGTAAGTTATTGAAAACATATCTTGGATAATAATAATTATTCTTTCTAAAAGAATACATTTTTTTCCAGCGCTATCCTTCTATCACCAATATGGGAAGATTTTGGAGTGATTGCTAGATTGAGAATAGATTTAAGTAGACTTAGGTTTTTACCAATAAAAGAGATCACTGGGAATGTTTTTATTTAAATCAATTCTTTAAGTTTATTATATCTCGATAAGTTCCTTTTCAAATTGAACATTTAAAATATGTTCCTCTTTAATGTGGTGGACCAGGTGGCGGACCTTTTTGCCTTGGTGACATCATTTGCAACGCTAGTTTAATAACTTCATCAAACTTCTTTTGTTGTTCTAAATTACAAATAGCGCGTACGTCTTGAAAATGGTAAAAGGTCACCATCTCTATTTGCTTTTGCAGAAAAATAATTGAGTCTGCCGCATTGTTAAGCACGAGAGAATCAACTGCATTTTCACTTAACATATCGTAAAACACATCATGAAATTCCTTATTCTTATCGCGCAAGTCCTTTACTTTATGCTGATGATCACGTTTCAATAATTCGAATTTGCTTTGTTGTTCTTTGGTAAAGCTCAATTCATCGCTCAAAAAATCACCTACCTCAGAGCCTCTTGGAGGACCTCCATGCCGAGAATTAGTTGACCACATGAATGCCAATGTTGCCATATTGATACCCAACAAAACAATGATAACTATTTTAAAAAACTTACTATTATCCATGCTTACTCTTTATTGATTGATGTATGAAAAGTACTCTGAATAGAGCGCATTTGAATTGGTGCTTACGCTTGATTTATTGGCAGAATAGCGAGAAATAGTAAGCGAATTCATGCCAATCAGCAGAATAATACTCGCAGCTATCGCCCACTTTAAAAGCGGCTGCAAAGGCACTAACACTATTTTCTCAGAAGGAAATTCCATCAAATTTATGGTATCCAATGATTTTGGTGCATTCACTTCTGCTATTGAAGCTGATGATAAAAGAATCTCCTCTATCCAATCTTCTTTTCTTTTCATAATTGTATAGATGTTGTTTTACGAAAAAACTTGTATTTATCTTTCATTTTCGTTGTAATAATTGCTTAGTGTTTTCTGCAAATTCTGTTTTGCTCTAAATAAAAGAGATTCAACAGACGAAACTGATATGTTCATGACCTCTGCTACCTCAAGATAACTCAACTGATCTAACTTATTCAAAATAAATGTCGCTTTTTGTTTTTCTGGTAATTTATTGATTGCCATAAACAGAATTTCTGTTCTTTCCTTATTTTCTAGTAACACACCAGGATGACTAAAATTTGGTTGATCATATATTGGCTCATTGCTTTCATCACCGAAAATACTTCGCATAAATCCAAATCGCTTTTTTCGCTTTTTCATTCTGATAAAGTCTAGCGATTTAGTTACAGCAATTCGATATAACCATGTTGTCAGCTTTGAGTCCCCTTTAAATTGAGAAATGGATTGAAAGACAGAAACAAAAACTTCTTGAGAAATATCCTCTGCATCTTCCATGTTTTGCAGCAAATTCAAACAGATATTGTAGACTGTTTTTTTATAGGCATCAATTAAATATTGGTAGGCCTTGGAGTCTCCTTCTTTTAAAAGAGAAATAAACGCTGGCTCATTTAATTTTAGCGTCAATTCAAGTAAGATTACAGATTAAAAGTACGCTAAATAATATTGAAAAATTCTCAAGCGAAAAATTAATCTCAAAAAGAATGACACAGCAAATTCTAAAAATGGAAATTATCATAATATCCCGCTTTATAGGGAAAACGTTCAAGGTAAAGCTTCTTGACTTTCTGAAAAATTTGTTTTCTAAACTCATCGACATTTTGTTTCTTTAACGCAGAAATGAAAACAGCACTGTCATTGGTACGTTGCATCCAACTATTTTTTAGCTCTATCAAGATATCTTGTTTCTCCCCATCAGGCAAATATTTGTCAAATGTTTTTTCCTCATACAAGTCCATTTTATTGAACACAACTAAGGTTGGTTTATCTTGTACTTTTAACTCAGCTAATGTTTTGTTAACGACGTTCAGCTGATCTTCAAAAGCTGTATGAGAAATATCTACAACATGAATAAGCACATCAGCCTCTAGTGTCTCTGCCAAAGTTGACTTGAAACTTTCTATCAAATGATGAGGCAATTTTCTAATAAAACCTACCGTATCGCTTAACAAAAATGGAACATTTTCTAAGACCACCTTTCTTACGGTTGTATCAAGCGTTGCAAATAATTTATTCTCTGCAAAAACTTCACTTTTGCTGAGCATATTCATGATAGTGCTTTTCCCCACATTGGTATACCCAACCAAAGCAACTCGAATCAGTTCACCACGATTTTTTCTTCTTAGTGCATCTTGTTTGTCATAAGCTAAAAGTTTAGATTTCAACAATGAAATATTATGTTGTGCAATTCGTCTATCTGTTTCAATTTCTTTTTCACCACTACCTCTCATTCCAATGCCTCCTTTGATACGATCTAAGTGAGTCCACATTCCTTTCAATCGAGGCAACATATACTGTGTTAAGGCAAGCTCTACTTGCATCTTGGCTTGATCTGTTTGGGCTCGTTGCGCAAAAATATCTAAGATAAGCATACTTCTGTCTAACACTTTACATTTCGCCTCCTCCTCTATATTTCTTTGTTGTGCTGGTGTAATCTCATCATCAAAAATAACCATATCAATCTCATTCAATTCAACATAATCACGAATTTCTTCTAGTTTGCCTTTACCTACATAGGTTCTATTATCAGGATGAGAATATTTCTGATAAAAAGTTTTCATAGTTTTAGCACCGGCTGTTTCTGCTAGAAATGACAATTCTATAAAGTATTCCATTAATTGTGCTTCAGATTGTTGTTGTGTAACCAAACCAACCAAAACACAGGTTTCTTGCTTATTTTCTTTAGTATCGTGTAATATATTTTTTGCCAATCTTTCTATTTTTAAATTACTGGTAAAGATAAATAAAACTTGGTTAAAGTTGATGTATCAAGCATTTTAGCGAATATCGCCAACACTTCAAAAACGTATTATTAGAGAATAGTAAACTCGTCTGCATCCCGAAGAAAAGGAAGCGCTTCTCTCGTTTTTTGTAAAAGATCAATACGTAAACTAACGATTGCGATATCTTCTACATCGCTTTTCCTATATATCGTTTCGCCAAGTGCATCCAGGACAGCACTATCACCAGAATACAGAATCCCATTCTCATCTTCACCAACTCTATTTAGACCAATCACGTAGGATTGGTTTTCGATTGCTCGAGCTTGTAATAAGGTGCTCCAAGCAGCATTTCTTTTTTGAGGCCAGTTTGCTATCACTAGAAGTACGTCATATTCGTATCTATCATCGCCAAACCATTTATTTCTTAACCAAACAGGAAACCTTAAGTCATAACAAATCACAGGTCTAATTTTCCAACCTTTCAGAGAAACAATTAAACTTTCTGTCCCTACACTATAATGTAAATGCTCATTAGCTAAGGTAAATAGGTGTTTCTTGTCATAATATTGTAGCACTCCGCTATCATCCACCCAAATCAATCGATTATAAAAATGATCTAATTCTTTGATGATAAGACTTCCAGTTATAGCGCAATTCTTTTCTTTTGCTACTTTTTTCATCCACCGTATGGTAATACCATCCATCGTCTCATAAAGTATCTTTGGTTTCATGCTAAAACCAGTTGTGAACATTTCTGGCAGAATAATAAGATCGATAGGTTGTTCAATTTGCTCTATTTTTTGACTAAATGCTTGAATGTTCTTCTGAGGATCTTCCCAAAATAATGCACTTTGAATCATTACAACGAGTAGTTTGTCCTGCATTAATCAAATTTTAAACCAAGATACACATAAAGAATTTAATTTCTTATTACATTTATGTTCTAAAACTTAAGTCATGGCACGTCTACTCACCACGCAACATTCCATTCTTTCTGAGATGGTTTCAGAAATCAGAGATAAAAAAACGCAAAGTGATAGATTTAAGTTTAGAAATAATCTTGAACGTATTGGAGAACTTTGTGCCTATGAAATCAGCAAGGAGCTGAGCTATGAAGAAAAAATCGTAACCACACCTTTAGGAGAAGCCGTTTCTTACCAACTAATTGCCCAACCAGTCTTGGCGACCATTCTTAGAGCTGGACTTCCTTTAAATCAAGGAGTACTTAGGATTTTTGATCGTGCTGATTCTGCCTATCTTTCAGCCTATAGAAAACATGACATCGAAGACGACAATCAATTTATTATAGAGTTGGAATACATCTCTTGCACAGACTTAACAGATAAAATTTTAATTCTTTCTGACCCCATGATTGCAACAGGTGCTTCTATAGTTACGGCAATTAATGCACTGAAAAAATATGGAGTTCCAAAACATATTCATGTTCTCTCTGTAATAGCAAGTACTGAAGGAGTTGACTTTGTAGAAAGAAACACTGAAAACACCACAGTATGGGCAGTTGCTATTGATGATGAGCTAACAGCTAAAGGGTATATTGTACCAGGCTTAGGCGATGCAGGTGACTTGTCTTTTGGCGAAAAACAACAATATTAGCCTTTGTTAAATCCGATAAAAATCACTTTAATTTCTGATAGGGTAATGATGAGAAGGATGTGATTTGGTATAATAACAAAAGCATGTAATAGAATTCTTTGCGTTAATCGCAATTCCAAATGCCTTCTCACCCAACAGAGACGTAGTTAATGCCGTTTTTAAAGTGCTTACTACACAAAATTTATCCATTGATGTTTTCTAATTTTTCACTAGATGGAGTACTCTTATTCTTGAAACAAAAGATAGTAATGCAGAATGAGATGGAAGTTTTAATAATCGTGATCAACAAATAGGATCTTATGCATTCTATGTTCAAACTCATAGTAAGCTCGATGCAAAGATTAAAATCTATACAGGTACACTATTCAGTGCTTCGCTAAAGAACAAACCTAGGAGATAAAAATCTGACTTACGATACTTCTATCCAATTATTATATCGTTAAACTTCTAGAAAATAAATATTTGTTAGTATTTAGGTGTTTTACATGTTAGAACACATATTTAGTTTTGCGTGCCCTCTTTTTTCTAATAGAGTAAATATAACATCATTTTTTACTTAAGAACTATTAAAAAAAGTTGTCGTGTGTTTTGCAGTAAGCGGTACTGCTGTCACCCAATCAAGCATTCCCTAACAAAATGCTCCTATTAAAATGCAAATAGCACTTTTGGGTTGAAGACTATTTGTGCATTAGCTTAAAGTTCTCCAATCCACACTTCAAAAATGCACCATACTCATCTTCACCAGGAGTGAAACCCTTCGGTGTATTCAACACCCGATGATCTATCGGATCTATCAAAGCATAGTAGGGTTGTGTCGCCGATTTAAAATCGCGTAAAGACAAATCAAACCATTTATCACCGACAGTCGTAGCATTTTTCTTATTTAGAAATTTGCTCACAAATTTTTCATTTTCTGGTAATTCTATTTGTTCATCTACATACAGCGATGCAATAATATACTTATCTCTCAAAACATTATTGATCGATGGAATCGTCCAAACATTTTCTTCCATTTTTCTGCAATTCACACAGGCCCATCCTGTGAAATCGATCATCACTGGTTTATTCTGTCTCTTGCCTTCAGCAATGGCATCTTCTAAATAAAGATATACTTTAAGTCCTTTTAAATCATGTATTCTAGCCGTGCTTCCTTTCTGCATTTTATCTTCCTTATGAAACCAACTATAAAATTTAGGTGGAGGAAAACCACTTACTAAACGTATCTCTTTATTGAAAAAATCTAAAGAGAGGTAGCTGGCAAACACCAAAGATAAAACCGCTAAACCCTTCATCACACGACTACTCTTGAAGGTTGGATCTTGTTTAAACTTGAATATACCTAAAAGATACAAGGCCATCAAAATGGATATCACAATCCATAAACCAATAAATAATTCTCTTTTCAACAAACCCCACTGCTTCACCAAATCCGCATTGGACAAGAACTTCAAGGCAAAGGCCAATTCAATAAATCCGAACACGACTTTTACCACTGTAAGCCAACCACCAGATTTTGGTAAGGCTTTTAAGAGGTTTGGAAAAATTGCAAAAAGAGCAAATGGAATTCCTAATCCAATTCCGAAGCCAGACATAGCAGGCATAATGAGCTTTGTATTCCCAATATTTCCCAAGACCAACCCCAATACTGGTCCAGTACAAGAAAAGGACACTATGGCCAATGTTAACGCCATAAAGAAGATACCACTAATGCTTCCGATATTACTTTTTTCATCCACCTTGTTCGCTAAAGAATTCGGCAGACTAATGTCATAAAAACCAAAGAGCGAAAAAGCAAAAACAATAAAGACTGCAAAAAAGGCAAGGTTCACCCACACATTTGTCGAAAACACATTCAGCGCATTACCACCCCATCCTAAAAACAAGAATGGTAAACTCAATAGAAAATAAACCAAGAAAATAAAGAAGCCATACAAAATCCCCTTTTGTACGCCACTTTTTCGATCACCTGCACCCTTCAAAAAGAAACTAATAGTCATGGGTATCATAGGTAAAGTACATGGGAAAAACAAAGCAGCAAAACCTCCAAGTATCCCGTAAAAAAGTGCTGTCCAAATAGACAATTCTTTTTTTAAACCTTCTCCACAATCACCAACGATGGTTCCAAAATCACCATAGGTCACTTGACCATCACTCATCACAGTGGTATCCTTGATAACAGGCTCTACCGCACTCGCCATCAAGGTATCTATTGTAGAAGTATCTACCACAGCATTTAAAGATTTATCACAATTGTCATTTAAGTCAATAGATAAATTCCTAGTCTCGGGTGGCAAACAACCATGCTCGTCACAAGTTTGAAAATAAACTTCCGCCGCTATGATGCCCATCTTTTTAATTTTTATTTTTTGGGTATAAACAATTTTATTCTTAAAAAAATGATATGGTCCAATACCAGCATCATCAAGGGTTTCAAGCACTCCTTTTTCTGTCACTTTCCCAATAAACTCAACATCTTTGTTTTTTGTAAAGGTGATTTCTGGCGAAATTAAGGATCCATCTCCTCCCGCCTCAAACGAATATAAATGCCAACCCTTGTCAAGTTTGGCTGTAATAATAATCTCTCCTTCAGTCTCACTCAACATCTTGGTACAAGAAGAAAAATGAACCTTATTCATGTTCTGGCTATTTGCATGCACTGCAAAAAAAAGCAGTAGGCAAATGAAACTAATCTTTCTTTTCATCTTAACTAATTTATAATCCAATTTTAAACTTTACTTCTTTAGGAGGAAGGCATTGCATATCATCACAACACATATACTCTACATAACCCTCTATACTTGTTTTTCCATGAAGCACTTTAAATTTTTGTTTAAAGATTGCTGTTTCCCCAAACTCCTTCAAAAACATGTCAAACATGGGCTCTATACCTTCTTTTACCTTAGTGCCATTCTCCGATAGCACACCTATCAATTCAATATTTGGATTTTCAGTAAAATGAAAAGAAGTTGGTATTGGACCACCATCTTTAATAAATTGAGAGTAAGTCCACCATCCCTTTTCAAGACTGGCAGTACAAACCAAATAATACTCATTTTTTCCTGCATCCTCTGTCGCGAAAGTCCACTTTGCTGGATTCAAGTCCTGAGCACTTACACTAAAGTGGAGAGTCAAAAAAATAGTAACACACAAAATAATTTTTTTCATACCATTCGTTTAAGAGTGAACAAGCGATTCATCTATAAGAGAGGCAAACAATTTAAAGCCATCCGTATTCCCCAAAATCTCTTCTGATGCTCGCTCTGGATGTGGCATCATGCCAAACACATTGCCTCCCTCATTGCAGATACCAGCAATATTTAGCAAAGAGCCATTAGGGTTGCTTGATGCGTTCTCGTTCCCTTCTTCATCACAATAAGTAAATAAAATCTGATGATGTGCCTTCATTGATTGTAAAGTTGCTTCATCGGCGTAATACCTCCCATCGCCATGGGCTATTGGAATTTTTAAAATTTCATTTTCTGTACATCGTCGCGTCAACAAAGAATGATTTTCTTTCACTTTTAAATAAATATTTCTGCAATTATATTTTTGATTGTCATTTCGCAACAACACACCTGGCAATAAACCCGCTTCACACAAGATCTGAAAACCATTACAGATTCCCCAAACTTTACCGCCATTTGATGCATGCTGAGTAACAGCTTCCATGATTGGAGAAAAGCGAGCAATTGCCCCTGTTCTTAAATAATCGCCATAGGAAAAACCTCCAGGAATGATAATACAATCCTCAAAGGAAAAGCCTTCTAGTGATGTATCCTTATGCCATAACTCAGACACTTCTTGACCACAAACATCTCTTAATACATGAACCATATCTTGGTCACAATTAGAACCCGGGAAAACAACTACTCCAAATTTCATAAAAGTTAATTTAACTTGTTTAAATAGACGTGAAAAAAATTAATCCTATCAAAATTACATGAATTAATTCTGCTATCCATATTCTTTTCAAATCTTTAACACTTGTGTACAAATAGAAGGAGAAAGGAATGGAGAAATAAATGAAGGCTGTGACTTTTAATGTGCCAGAAAAAAACAAGGATAAAGCAATTCCTATAACAAGAAGAAGACTTATACTATAAAATTTTCTCACAGTAACGATTGTTTTTCCAGACTCTGCCTGTCCTTTAAGAACACCCAAAACAACAAAGATTCCAAACAAAATGAGTTTGATATACTCCCAAACTTCTCCTTTATTAATGAGTTGAAAATCAACAGTCATTGAAGGCAACAAGTGACTACAAAACAAAGACAACCTACCAATCATAAAACAATAGGTACCTACTAAGAAAACAGGAACAAAAAAACCTATTATTGTTATAAGAAGATCACGCAGCTGAACTGTTCTGAGAAGTATAATCGACGCCAACACAGTGAAAAACAATAAGAAAATTGGATTATAAATCATTGCCCCTATACCCATAAAAAAGGCAGCATCAAATAATCCAGAATGTTTACTATCATTTAAAAGTGTATTATATAAAATAATTACCGATATAAACACAAGAACAAATGCGATCAATTCATTTGAAATAAAATTAAAATCTGAAAATAACGAAGCAGATAAGATAAGTAAAAAAGCAGGTAAAAAGCCATTTTTTTCAACAATTTTATTTGTACTTAGCATCTGACTAAAATAAAACGCGATTGCTAAGATTATCACTGTACTTGCTACATAGTGATACCAAAGATTTGATGGTTCAACCTTACATAAAACATCAGTCAGAAAAGAAAGTGGTTGTCCATAGTCTACTGCATTATAAACACCTGAATGAAAAAGCATTGGGCAGCGAATAAGAAAAGCATATAAAACAACTAAGACAAGCGATAAAGGATTGGTATTTCTGATTAACTGAATCAAATCGAACTAAAAATTTATTTTGATTAAACGAAAATCGTTGTTTCTGTAGCTTGGTAAAACTACTTCATTTACTTGGGTTTGCACAGCCATTTTTGGTATCAGCATTAAATTTTTTTCATCTTCATTTAACAAAATTTTCTGCTTTAATTCTAAGGAGTTTGAGAGATCATGTTGGACAAAATCTGTTTTTAACGCGATATCATCAACAAATAAAAGCTTTAGACTTGTTCTATTGTTTGCAACAAAAAAGGAAGAAAAAGACCCATTGTCATTTTCTGTTACTTGCTTCTTTCTTATGATTTCATATTTATCGCATTTACCTTCTTTATTGAAATAAAATACTAGAATATCGTTGTAGTGAAAGATATTCACTATCCTTGTGCTTGGTGGGTAGCCACTTCCTCCAAAAGTAAGCATGCCCATATCAATCCCATCTCTAACTTCATTATCCTCCTTATAAAACGATTCGGCAATACAAACACTTCCACCATCAATTGTTGGTATAACTTTCTTTATTTTAAAAGTATACAAGGCACCATTCGTCTTCACTACTCCATTTGTAACATCTTCAATAAATGAATCGCTGAAATTAAATTCGCTTGCACTAACGACTTTCATGCTGTCTAAATTAATGCTGAAATTAGACAGAGAATTAGCACCAGGTTTAGCAATCGCCGCTCCACTCAAAAATGCATAACAAATCAGTTTTTTATTTTTTTCGTCAATCTGCAAAATTGGATCATTGAAAATATTATTTGCAAAATTAAGAAAGCAAGAATCAATGACTACACCATTCTTAGCGATTTTTTTCACTTCATAAAAAGTGGAGATATTTGGGATTTCATACTTCATGAACAGATATGTATTCCCATTGTTATCAACCAAAGCATCCTCGGCAAAGGCTTGAGCGTTTTCACGCGAAACAGGAATACTAGATTTAAAAATAATTTCCCCTGTGTTGCGCATCGAGATAACTCTCATCTGACTCAGCTGATTGTTAACATACATGGGCACAAAAAAAACAACGTTTTGTTTATTTAAGCTATAAGAAAAGGAAATCCTCATGTCTTCGCTACTACTTTGGAAGATCATGGTGTCGATTACTTTTTCATTTCCACTTTCAATTCTATTTGAAATTAAAGAGCTACACAAGTAGAAGTTTTTTTTATGATAATCGGTATAAAAAAAGCTAGCGCCTTTTTCATTCAAAGAGTATGTAAGAGGAAAAAAATTATTTCTCTTTACCAATATCGTTCTAGACAATATGAAATTTAAGCCATTATCGTATAAATCAATTCTCTCCTCGTTTTTACCGTAATTACGTATCCAATATCCTGCGTCATTTTTACCAATAATTTTAAATTTAGGACTGTGGTTATTCACCTCTATCGGCTTTGAAATAAGAATTTCATTCGACTTCAATTCAATTACAAAAAACACTAAAAAAACTAGGATAAAGACCTTTGGGATTTTCATAACACGAAGTTAAAACATATCAAGTACATTTTGGTGATTAGAATTGGGTATGCAGCTGTTATGCAAAAAAAAGAACCATCCTTCCGAATGATTCTTTTAAATTTTTTTTGAGTCTTTTACTGTTTAAGTCTTGGATCAATCGCGTCTGTAAGCCCTTCACCAACAAAGTTAAAAATGGTAACTGTTATAAATATTGCAAATCCTGGGAAAACGGCTAACCACCAAGCTGGCGCATATTCCCTTGCACTACTGAGTAACTTGCCCCATGTAATGACATCAGATTGCGTACCAATTCCTAGAAAAGACAAACTCGATTCTGCAAGAATTGCACCAGCTACACCAAAAGCAATGGAAATTAAAACTGGTGTAAGCGCATTTGGAATGGCATGTTTAAAAATGATTCTCCACTCAGGATACCCTAAAGATTGGGCAGCTTCAATAAACTCAAGATTTCTTACTCTCAATAATTCTGCACGAATAAACTTTGCAATTCCAGTCCAACCAGTGAGTCCAATAATAACCATAATCAGCATGATGGAAGGCTTTTTGATAATCGCACAAATCGTCAAAATTAAGAGTAGAGTTGGAATGGAAATAATAACCTCTATTGTTCGAGACACTAGAATATCAATTGGAATATTTATCTTTTTACTCAGAAAAGAAATTTTTCTGAATGGAAATAAATAGATTAGCAGATTTGGAATCATCATTAAGGCGATGAAGAGTATAAAACTAAATAGAAAGGACAATATAAAACTACTGAATGATTCTGCCATCGCATCTGACATACTATATGATCGTACAACAAAAGAATAGAATAGGGCAAAAGGAATAAACAATAAATTGAGTAGCAAACGTATGCGTGACATCTTAAATCGTTCATCGCCATAATACCCAGCCATAGAACCAAGAAAGATTCCAATCAACGAGGCAATTGACATGGAAACAACCCCAACCAACATGGCAATTCGCGTTCCATGTATCAATCCCGATAACAAATCCCTTCCGATTTGATCTGTACCCAACCAGTGTGTCCATCTCTTCGATGCAACTTTTTGGTCTTTAAAAGGTGGTTTATAATCGTTGTTGTCTTTATCAGTTTTATATGGGGCGTAGGGTATCGGCGCAAAAATGACAGCATCATACTTAATGTTTTGCCAATCAGCATTAATGAGTTCAACAGGCCACTTGCTAACCCCCATATCTACCATATATTGCTTAACAATTGGGAAATAGGTAGTTCCATTATATTTACAAAATAATGGCTTGTCATTTGCTAA
The DNA here is from genome assembly GCA_945872405.1 of Chitinophaga pinensis. Classification (GTDB taxonomy): domain Bacteria; phylum Bacteroidota; class Bacteroidia; order Chitinophagales; family CAMDFR01; genus CAMDFR01. The sequence goes on from CAMBZT010000013.1 coordinate 14,232, forward strand.
AAAATCAGCAATCAAACCAAGAAAAATTAAAAAATAAATAATTCTTAAGGACCAAAGCGCTAACTTATTCTTCTTAAACTGTCGTTTTACAATAGCACCATAACTATGATCAACTTGGGTGATTGTCTCTCTTTCTTTTATTGGTTGATTCGCTGTATTACTCATAATGCTTTTACCTCTTTTCTAATTGATTAATTATGATTTTTTAGTAAGTGAGATACGAGGATCTACAAAACCATATAAAATATCGGCAATTAGGTTGCCTGCCATTGTCAGTATTGCTGAACACATTAAAATTGTGAATAGTACTGGGTAATTCCTTGAAACTACAGATTCATAACTCACTCTTCCCATTGCAGGTATTGTAAAAATATATTCAATAATTACCGCGCCACTGATCATTGCTGGAAGAAAACTAGCAAACATGGTTACAATTGGAATAAGTGAGTTTCTAAAAGCATGTTTCCAAATCACTTTATTAGGAGTTAAGCCCTTAGCAAAAGCTGTTCTTATATAATCTTGGCGTAATACAGACAACATACTTCCACGCATCATTCTTGAAACAAAAGCAAAGGCACCTAACAACATACAAAACATAGGTAGCGCCAAGTGATATGCCCGGTCGGTAAGTCGCTCCATAAACGTAAACTCTTCACCAGTTTTACCAATTCCATGATCAGGAAAGATATTCATCCATTCAGCATAGTGACCATTTGTAAAGAAAATAATCATCAATGTGGCAATCCAAAATGTAGGAAGAGAGTAAAGTATAAAATTTACTGAAGTTACGATTCTGTCATAGGTAGTGCCCTTTTTCACCGCTAAGGAAACACCCATAGGAATTGCAATAAGATAGATTAGTAAAAACTCAAAGAAATTGATAATTAAGGTTAAACTCATAGATTCTTTGATGATTGAAGAAACCTTTCTACCGTCTTGGTAAGATTTTCCGAAATCACCTCTCAAAAATCCATAACAAGATCTTGAAGCATCTTCGTTCTTACCAACCCAAGGTAAATCACCAAAAATCCACCGATGGTATTGATTTCTCAATCCATAAAATTGGATAGCTGGTATATAATTTTTATTTGGCGTGGACTCGCTAATCATTCTATCATATGACGCTTGCAGTTCCTTAGCTAAAGGCTGAACACTTGCCATTGCATAGTAAGACACAGTCGCTGAACCACTGTCTTTTTTCACTTCGGATTTAAAATAAACGGCCTGACTAATAGCTCGTAATGACTGATGTATAAGCGTATCGTCATAAGAACTAAATAAATTATTTACACTTTCTCTCGCACTTTGTATTCTAGTAAAAGTTGTATTGTCTATTGTATCGATGGGCAGGTTTAATAAAGCAAGTTCAAATTTTTTACCCGTCGAGAAGTAATTACTAATCTGTGGCCAATTACCATATCTATCAATCAAACGACTCAGATTATCTCTCTCCACCGCCCTTCTTATCTTATAAAGAGTGTCTGGATAAGCCGCAGAGGTGATAGAAAAATAAAAAGCCGGTAAATTTCTTCCTAATTTTTCACTTAACTCGAGGTATTGCTTTTCACCCGTTTGTTTCTCGCTCAATCCATTGGTATTTCCGCTCATACCCCCTTTTAGTTTCAATTCTACTGGATCGCCGGGAGCCATTTGTCCCAATGAAAATGTAATAAGTGATATTACAATAAATGTAGGAATAAAGTATAATAAGCGCTTGATAACGTACTTGAACATCGTGAATGCTTTAAATTATAAAACTAATAATGATTTACTTCCCAAAGTTTGCATCCAACTTCAATTCCATTTCAACAAAACCTGGTCTAATCAATGTTGTCATTGCATCAGGAAATCTTTTGTGTATGGCGAATCTATTTTTTGCGCTTGAAATAAAAATGTATGGCTGAGCATCGTAGATCATTTGCTGCAAATCTTTATACATCTGATCTCTTTTTGCATCATCTTGCTCATTTCTTAAAGCCTCAATCAAAGCATCAGATTTCTGGTCGCCAAAACCTGGGAAATTGTCTCCATCTGTATAAGATCGAGTATGCCATATTTGATTTGGATCTTCCAATCCAGTAACACCGCCCCAACTACCCATGTATAATTCAAAATTATGTTTCTTTACTTCTTGAATTAAAACAGTAAATTCTTTTGGAGAGGTTGACAATTCACAACCAGCTTTACGAAAAGACTCTTGAAGAATAGCAGCTACCTGATCGCCAATTCCACCTCCAGAACCATATTTAATAGTAAAATTCAATTCCTCCTTTTTTCCATTAACCACTTTATCTCTTATACCATTACCATCACTGTCTATCCAACCAGCCTCAGTCAATAAGCTTTTTGCTTTTTCGACATCATAAAGTATTGGTTTCAGGTTGGTATTAAAGTATCTTTTTAATGGACTGATCATTCCCACCTGTCTAATAGCCATGCTATATTGTAAGTTCTTTATTATTTGATCTACATCTGTCAAATGAGCCAATGCACGTCTTACTCTTACGTCACTCATTTTATTATTTCTCATATTCATAGCGATGTACAAATAGGACAATTGCTCCTCTTTATACAACTTATATTTCGCAGTATCCTTTTCGCTTTTTTGCAGATCTAAAAAGTCTTTTGCCTTGATAGATTTCAAAATATCTACCTTCTCGCCTCTAAGAGAAGATAAAGCTCCTGCGTCATCTTGTATAATTTCAAAAGTTATTTTTGAAGGGAATGCATTGAATCCTGAAAGATTTGCAGCTAAAGCATCGCCCCACCAATTTTGCTTTTTCTTCAAAACAATTCTTTGACCTGTTTCGTATCTATCTAAAGCATAAGGACCACAACCGCTTACTCCTTTAGGATCTCGGGAATGATAATCACCATTAAAATCATCTGCAAATTTTTTCAATTCCATATTACCTTTTAACTTATCTGTATTGGCTGGGTCATTTAATTCTTTTACGGTATACTTAGCCATGATTTTCGCAGGGTCATATACGTATTCTGGGATGATATTCATACCACTTACCTCTTCAGAAAGCATATATCTTCCTTTACACATTAAAGTGAATTTTCGTGGATTGGATGGATCAATAATAATGTCGTCTATAAACTCGTAAAAAGGTCTGAATGTTTCACTTTCACATAATGGATTCTTTAACGCTTTTAAAGTAAATGCAACATCAGATGCCATTACTGGTGAACCATTGTCCCATTTAGCTTCTGGACGCAGTTCGTATACAAAAGACATCCCTCCTTTATAAGGTCCTTCCTCAATAAGACTTTTAATTGGTCGAGAAACCGCCAACAAAGGAATCAATTCTAAAGTCTTTGGGTTTTGACCTAACAATGACATAAAAATGTCGGCCACAGGAAAAGTTGAATAACCACTTGTATAGGTATATGGATTTATCTTATCTGCATCTGCGACTTCTCGAATGATAATTTCATTGATGCCAGCTCTGTCGCATTTTACACTACTACCTGTGTTGGATTTTTTTCCACCACCGCAAGCACCCAACAGAAATGAAACAGAAAGTAAGGATAAAAGACTAAATTTGATAAGATATTTTTTTTTCATTGTTATAAATATTGTCTATTAATAATTCGATTGCCAAAGATATATTTTATTCTACGATTAACAAAAAGTTAAAATTGGTGTTAACAGGTGTAAATCAAAACCCATACAATGAACAAAAAAACAATACTAATCACAGGTGCAACAGGCATGGTTGCAAGTAAACTTATTCCACTGCTCACTCAAAAAGGATTTGCTATTAATACGCTTAGTCGTCTTCCAATCAATCAGTTAGGCGTTAAGTCTTATCTTTGGGATGTATCGAAAAATATCATTAATGAAGAGGCAGTTTTAAGCGCGAATTTCATCATACATCTAGCGGGAGAAAATGTGGCAACTAAAAGATGGACCGCAGAAAGGAAAAAAGCCATATTAGAGAGTAGGATCTCAAGCACCAACCTTTTATTCTCCGTTTTAGAAAAGCATAAACATCTATTAGATGGATATGTTGGAGCATCAGCAATAGGCTATTACGGAGATCGCGGTCAGGAAAACTTAAGCGAAGATTGCATGCCTAAAAAATCATTTTTATCTGATGTTTGTGTTGCCTGGGAGCAAGCACACTTGAAGATGAGTCAATTTTCAAATAGAGTTATAATATTTAGAATAGGGGTTGTCTTAGACAAAAAAGAAGGTGCTCTGAAAGAAATGATGCAAACATTGCCACTTTCATTGAGTTGTCTTGGAAATGGGGAACAATCTACTTCTTATATTCATATCGATGACTTGATTAAAATGATAGCGTTTGGTATCGAAAACACGACAATGAATGGTGTATATAATGCTGTGAATCCAGAGGTCGTAAGCAATAAAGAATTGATAAAAACCCTCTCCCAATATAAGAAATCTGTTTTACCCATTACTTCAGTTCCGTCATTCATGTTAAAAATAATTATGGGAGAAGCAGCTACTATTGCTTTAGGAAGTCAAAATTGTTCGGCGGATAAAATTGTTCGGAGTGGTTTTAGTTTTAGCTATCCAACTATAAATCTTGTTTTTAAAAATTTGTTTGAGAATGAATAAAATATAGTTGTTTCGCTAGAAGAAAGTCTGTCTTTTATGGTCATTTTAAATTAGGGATGCGTATTTTTGTTACAAAATGATGAAACATCCGATTTCTACCTATTATTTACTCTGCCTTTTTACGACGATGGTAATACCTAGTTGTGTCAATGACCTAAAAAAAATAGATGAAATCGCTTCAATTAAAGATATCGGAGCCGAGTTAGGTAAAAACGTGGAGGTGGTGGTGACAAACAATGGGGTTATGAGTGTAAAAATTATTGCTACGGAAACCAAAAGACATATGGAAGGAACGCCCTACACTGAATTTCCTCGAGGGATTAAAGCCTATACCTATAATTCTGATTTAGAAATTGAAAGTTCAATGACAGCAAAATATGCGACCATTCATGAAAAGGGCGGTAAAATTGAAGTGATGAATGCAAAAAATGATGTGGTGGTAGTGAATCTAAAAGGAGAAAAACTAAATACGGAAGAATTGATGTGGAATCAAATTGAGAAAAAAATTTACGCCACCGGCTTCGTAAGAATTACAACTCCTGATGAAATAATTTATGGAAATGGCCTTGAAGCGAAAGAAGATTTTAGTGAATATACTATTAAAAAAGTTACAGGTAAGGTGAAAGTTAAAAATGGAGACCTGTAAAATATCTACTGTTTTTTAAATTATAAAACAAAAAAAATGAAATTCTTAAAGTATTTTGAAACACTATGGAAGGTAGCTATAGCACTTTCCTTGCTTACTGCTGTTATTAATGTTTTCCGTTTTAAGACATTTGACTACCACGTTTTTTTACCAATTGTTTGTGCAATAATGAGTTTTGTTTTATGGAGAAATTTACAAGGGCAACGTCTATTTATGGAAAAAATGAGAGAACGAAGAGAAAAAGAAGAGCTTACAGAGAAAACAGAAGAAAAAAGCATACTCAATGACGAATAAACAAGTTCAAAATTTCAGATTTTATGTTGCTTATATCTCCATTACTTATAAGATTTATCCTTAAATTATCTTATTATTCGTAAATTTGTTTTCAATACACCATGGACATTCTTGCTCTATTAATTATTCTCTCACTTATTGCCTTCTTTTCAGGCATTGAAATCGCTTTTCTTTCTGCGAACAAACTCAGAATTGAGTTAGATAAAAACAAGGGTACTACCTCTGGTAAAATTCTCTCAAAATTTAATGAAAATAGACATCAGTTTATTAGTACAATGTTGATAGGTCTAAACATTTGTGTGATTCTGTTTGGCAATATTATGGCTAATCTCTTGATTCCTGAAAATTATAGTTTTCTTCCTAAAGGAAATTTTTTGCTTCTATTAAGTCAGACCTTTATCACTACCTTGATTGTTTTATTTTTGGGTGAATTTTTTCCAAAAGCATTGTTTCGCATCAATCCTGATAAAATATTGTCCTTTTTTGCTATTCCACTGAAACTCATTAATGCTTTGCTTTATCCACTAACAGCCATTCTGGTGGGTACCTCTAAATTTTTTATGAAGACATTTTTAGGAAGTAATGTTACTGAACACAAAGAAGAGTTCGGAGCAATCGACTTAGAGTATTTGATAAAAGAAGTGTCTAGCAGTGCAGACAAAAAAGGTGAAATTGAGGAAGTAAAGGAGATTGATGCAAATATTTTTGAAAAAGCGCTATACTTAAAGGATGTTAAAGTGAGAGAATGCATGGTGCATCGAATGAAAATAGAATATCTAAACAGCGATGCTACGATTGAAGAGCTGAAGCAAAAATTCATAGATACCCAACACTCAAGAATATTGATTTGCTCAGATTCAATAGACCATATCATCGGTTATATACACCATCAAGAATTGTTTAAAAATCCGAAAAAGATTCAACAAATTATTCGACCAATTTTGAATATTACAGAAACAATGACGGCTCGTGATTTGCTTTACACCTTTATACGAGAAAATAAAAATATTGCTTGTGTAATCGATGAATATGGAGGAACGGCTGGTATTATTACACTAGAGGACTTGATGGAGGAAATTTTTGGAGAGATAAATGATGAACATGATGAGGAAGATAGCACGGAAAAAAAATTAAAAGATGGTAGTTTTGTTCTAGCTGGCGATTTAGAGATAGATCAATTAAATGAGAAGTATAATTTAGGTTTACCAGAAAGCGAAGATTATGAAACACTGAATGGATATATCATACATGCACATGAATCCATTCCCGATACCAACCAAGAGATCACCATTGGCAATCATATTTTTAAAATATTAAATGCTGAGGATAATAAGATAAATCTTGTGATGTTGCTGCCTTTAAAAGTTGAAAATAATTAAACATCATAAATATGTTAGCAGACTATAAAGAACTAAATCAAAAAGATACAAGATCAGGTTTCGGTGAAGCGATGACAGAACTTGGCAGAAGTAATGAAAATGTGGTTGCTTTATGCGCTGACCTAACTGGCTCTTTAAAGTTGGAAGAATTTGAGAAAGAATTTCCAAATAGATTTATACAGTGTGGTATTGCGGAAGCGAATATGATTGGTATGGCTGCTGGATTAACAATAGGCGGAAAGATTCCTTTCGCAACAACCTTCGCAAATTTTGGGACTGGTAGAGTATATGATCAGATTCGTCAGTCAGTGGCTTATTCTGATAAGAATGTAAAAATCTGTTGTAGTCATGCTGGACTTACTTTAGGGGAAGATGGTGCCACCCATCAAATTCTTGAAGACATTGGTTTAATGCAAATGCTTCCGGGCTTAACTGTTATCAATCCTTGTGATTTCAATCAAACAAAAGCAGCTACCAAGGCTATCGCTGATTATAAAGGTCCCGTTTATCTTCGTTTTGGTAGACCAAAATGGCCAAATTTTACACCTACAGATCAAACTTTTGAAATTGGGAAAGCCATTCTGATGCAGGAAGGAACAGATGTGACGATCATAGCTACCGGTCATATGGTTTGGAAAAGCATTGAAGCATGTCTTCTATTAATTAAAAAAGGATACTCACCAGAACTGATAAATATTCACACCATTAAACCATTAGATGCAAAGGCTGTCTTACAATCCGTAGGGAAAACGAAATGTGTGGTAACCGCTGAAGAACATCAGCAATTAGGTGGTTTAGGTTCAACAATCTCACAGCTATTAGCGCAGCATCAACCTTGTCCAATGGAGTTTGTTGCGGTTCAAGATAGCTTTGGAGAAAGTGGAACACCGGACCAACTACTTGAAAAGTATGGTTTAGATACTTCAAATATTGTCGATGCAGCACTAAAAGTGATAGGCAGAAAATAAAAAGACCTCCGCATCGTTTTAACTACATTTATTTAGACTCTAAAAGAATGATGTAAGTTGGTGTACGATTTTAATTTCAATAATGACAGATAAGGAGATAATAGATTTATTTCATACCACTTCAAAAGCAGAAATGGCTTTCAATCTGCTCTTAAAAAAATATCAGCAGAAACTCTATTTTCTAGTCCGTAGAATGGTTGTTAGCCATGATGATGCCGATGATATCATGCAAAACGTTTGGATTAAGATATGGCGCAATCTATCCAACTTTAAACAAGAAGCTCAATTATACACTTGGCTATATAGAATAGCGTCAAACGAAACCTTTACATTCCTAGAAAACAAGAAGAAAAAAGCAACTATTCGTTTTGAAGTCAGCAATAGCGAATCTGAAACCTTTGATTGTTCAGAACTATTAAAAGCAGAGGCTTACTTTGATGGAAATGAGATTCAATTAAAACTAGCGCTAGCCATTCAAATGCTCCCAGACAAACAAAAAATGGTTTTTCAATTGAAGTATTACGAAGAGATGAAGTATGAAGAGATGTCAGAAATACTTAGAACATCAGTTGGTGCACTAAAGGCCTCCTATCATCATGCGGTAAAAAAAATTGAACTATTTTTAAAAACAGATTAAACCTTTGCGGCAATAAACTATCTAATAAAGAATGGAAACCAAGCAAGAAATAAAGAACGAAGAGGAAGAAATGAGTTCTTTGCTGAATGAACTAAGAAGAAAGAACCCCTATCAAGTGCCTGAAAATTATTTTGTTATTTCGGAAGATGAAATAATGACGAAAATTCTAAAAGAACCTAAAGGAAAATACTTCCCTCTTCAACCTTATCTAAAGATTTCGATGGGCATCGCCGCGACTTTAATACTTGGAGTAAGCACGTATTACTTTGTTGCGTCGAATTCTATGAATACCATGACAGCAAAACAACTAAAATCTGCTTTAAAAACCATACCAGACGAAGAGCTAAATTACTATGTAATGACAAATATAGATGGCATGAACGACGAACTGCTTGCTCAAACATTAGACATTAATCAAAACATATATAAAATGGAAATGAACACTGCTGATTCTACAATGATTGAAGAATATATCAATGAAGTAGATGATGCATTCATTCTCGAACAAAACTAATCCTCATGAAAAAACTACTTTTAAGATCAATCCTTTCGTTATTTGTTTGCTTCAGCAGCTCAATTTTGATAGCACAAAACAATGCTTTAACTCCTGCTGAAAAGAAAGCTAAAATTGAAGTTTGGCACACGGCTTATCTTACTACAGAAATGAAACTGACAAGCGAAGAATCTCAAAAATTTTGGCCTTTGTATACTGCATACAAAGCAGAACTTGACCTTCTAGAAAGACCTATAAAAGCCGTAGGAAAACCTATTGACCAAATGAATGATGCCGAGTTAAAGCAATTTATTTATAAAGAACTTGATAACGAGCAATTGCGTGTGACGATAAATAGAAAGTATGCCGAAAAATTCTTAGCCATTCTTCCTCCAATGAAGATTGTACTTATGAAAAAAGCAGAGAAGGAATTTAAAAGGATCGTACTAGAGCAATGGAAAAACAATAATAAGTAACAGTTCCAATTTCTGGGGATTTTAAATTTGGCTCTTTCTTTTAATGTGTTAAATTTATCATATGATAAGAATTTTCGCTCTTCATTTTTTTCTATTTTTCTTTCAAACTATCTATGCTCAAATAGACACCTCCACCTTTATTAAAGGACTCAGTGTAGAAAAAGACATTATGTATGAAGGTGCTCATGGTCTAAGAATTAGCTATGATTTTGATTTTACAAAACTGAATACAACACTTCAACAAGACTCTCTTATCAAAAAATCAAATTTTGAGTTAGTTATTAGCCTTCTGTTGGGAGATCAACCCATAAAAAGCACTAAAAATTTTAAGCTACTTGATAATGATAAAGAAGAAATTTCGATAAAAAAATTATTGAATTCTAACATAAAAACGTCTCTAAAAGGAAAAGAAGTGCTCTTTGTTCCATATTCGGCTTTACTGCTTCCAGTAGGACAGAATACCATCTCCTGTAGCTTAGAACTTGAAGGACATGATGGTATGGGTGGAAAATACAATCAAAAAATCAAGAAAAACAATATTGTTATTTCAAAAAAGGAACAATATCTAATGACAATAAATATTGAATCCTTAGTAGCAGATTCCTTAGATTTTTATGGTCAATTCTGGGATGGAGGTGTCTTCTGTAGAAAATGTGTTGCACCGGATATCAATGTCTATATAAAGTTAGGTCAAGTGATTCTGTGGGATGATTGGAGCAAAGACAGTTATCGATATTTTGGTGATGAAAAATCAAGAAACATCACATTCTATATTAGTAAAGGCGACGAAGTGGCCTTTGTGGTGATGGATAATGATCTTCTTTTTCATGACTATATGGGAAGTATAGCAATTGCTCCAAAAGAAGCCGAGCTACATCACTTTATATCGAGCCCGCCATCGTTTGGGAGAATCAATCAATGTTCCTTGCAATGGAAAACAGATTAATTTTTAAACCTCTAATTTAGTAATTCAGCAATTTCTGTAACGCTTCCTTAAATCTTTCTTTGGGTAAAAAATTCTGCTCTAGTGGAATAGAAAATGGAACAGGTGTATCTAAACTCGCTACTCTAATGACTGGTGCATCTAGCTTCTCAAATAAATATTCTGCAATGTGAGCCGCAATATCACCACCAATTCCGCCTGTTAAGGTATCTTCATGTAAGATAATCACTTTACCTGTTTTGGTTACAGACGCTTCAATAGATTTCCAATCCAATGGTAAAAGCGTTCTCAAATCGATGATATCCGCTTTTATATTCAACTCTTGACAAGTCTCTACAGCCCAGTGAACGCCACTGCCATAGGTGATGACAGAAACATCCTCCCCTTCTAGCACACGATTGGCTTTCCCAATTTCAATGGTGTAGTAATCATCTGGCACTTGACCAAGCACACTCCTATATAAAGCCTTATGTTCAAAAAATAGCACAGGATTGGGATCGTTTATGGCTGCAGCAATCAAACCTTTTGCATCCAAAGGATTCGATGGATACACAATTTTTAAGCCTGGCACTTTATAAAACCATGCCTCATTACTTTGCGAATGGAAGGGTCCAGCGCCAACACCTGCCCCTGTTGGCATACGCACCACCACATCAGCATTTTGCTCCCATCTGTAATAACTCTTTGCTAGATTATTTACGATGGCATTAAAACCTGTACTTACGAAATCAGCAAATTGCATTTCTACTACTGTCTTAAAACCTTTGATACTCATACCTAATGCGGCACTCAGAATTCCACTCTCACACAATGGTGTATTTCTTACTCTCTCTTTACCAAATTGTTCAACAAAACCTTCTGTAATTTTAAACACACCGCCATATTCTGCAATATCTTGACCCATCAAAACCAAATTAGGATGTTTTTCCATACTCATTCTTAGCCCATCACAGATGGCATCCACTAGTCTCTTTTCACTTGTTTTATCAGATTGAGGAGCTTGTTCAATATCAAGATATGGTGCGTAAATATCTCTGCATTCTTCTGCAGTATCTGGAGTTACTTCTGGCGCCGCAAAGGCCACCTCTAAAGCAGCATCGATCTCTTGTAGTATTTTATTTTTTTCAATAATAATGGTTGCCGTATCAATCACTTTTTGCTCTAATAAATAGTTCTCATAATTCGTCACCGGATCTTTCGTTGCCCACATATCAAACAATTCCTGAGGCACATATTTTACACCACTTGCCTCTTCATGACCACGCATTCTAAAGGTCATCATTTCTACCAATACTGGATGTGGATTTTCGCGCATCTCAGCGGCAAGTTCAGAGATAGTAGTAAATACTTCAAGCAAATTATTTCCATCTAATATCACCGATTTCATACCATAGCCAATGCCTCTATCTGCCAATTGTTTGCAGTGATACTGCTCATTGGTCGGCGTAGAAAGCCCGTAGCCATTGTTTTCTATGATAAACATGCTGGGCAAATTCCATACTGAAGCAATATTTAAGGCTTCATGAAAATCACCTTGGCTAGTACCGCCATCGCCCGTAAAAGTAACTGCAATTTTCTTTTCTCCGTTCAATTTATAGGCTAAAGAAACACCATCTGCCAAACATAATTGTGGTCCCAAATGTGAAATCATACCCACGATATGGTGCTCGTTAGAACCAAAGTGGAAGGAGCGTTCACGTCCCTTAGAATATCCTTCTTTCTTGCCTTGCCATTGCAAAAACAATTTATCTAAAGGCATATTTCTTCCTGTGAAGACGCCCAAATTTCTATGTAATGGCATAATGTACTCATCGGCTTCTAATGCCATGATAATACCCACCGAAATAGCTTCCTGACCAATGCCACTAAACCACTTACTGACTTTTCCCTGACGAAGCAATTTAAGCATCTTCTCTTCGATCAGTCGTGGCTTAATAATAGCTATATATAAGGATTTGAGCTGTTCGTCTGTGAGATTTTTTCTATCGAATACCATTGATTCCATGCACTAAAATATAATGAAAGGCAAAGATAGAAAGTTTAGATAGAATATCATGAAGTAAGCGAAGGCTAGGCACTCAAAGAATGGCTGATTTGCTGTAATAGAAGAGAAAGCTTATACAGAAAAACTCTCTCCACAGGCACAAGTACGACTGGCATTAGGATTCACAAAATGAAAGCCTTTGCCATTCAAACCTTCAGAGAAATCTAGGGAAGTATTTACCAAATATAAAAAGCTACGCAAGTCGGTCACCAGTTTAATGCCCTTATCTTCAAAAAGCTGATCATCAGCTTCCATTTTATCGTCGAAATCCATATTATAGCTTAATCCGGAGCAACCACCACCTTTCACCGAAACACGAACAAAATGTGCTGGGCTATAGTTTTTCTCCACAATTAAATCTTCTATTCGCGCTTTTGCCTTTTCTGTTACAAATAACATAGTCTTGTCTTTTACTTACAAAACTACAAATGAATCTAAAAAGTTTCATCTTATTTATACATTAATGTTACTTATGAATATCTAAAGCACGTTGCTGAAAGCTCAGTTTGTCTTTACATTTGTTATCAAATACAAAGTCTATGTACAAAATCGAACATATTGGCATTGCAGTCAAAAATATTGACGAGGCCACCCTTTTATACGCTAAGCTTTTTAATAGAGACGCCTACAAAACGGAAATAGTGGAATCGGAAGCCGTGAGTACTGTCTTTTTCCAGAATGGGGAATCAAAAATCGAATTGCTTGCCGCCAATAATGAAACCTCCGCCATTGCTAAGTTTATCGACAAAAAAGGCGAGGGCATGCATCATATTGCTTTTGCCGTAGACGATATTTACAAGGAGGTGGAAAGATTGAAAAGCGAAGGTTTTCTAGCGATTTCAGAAGCTCCTAAAAAAGGGGCAGACAATAAATTGGTGTTTTTTTTCCATCCCAAAAGTACCAATGGCGTTTTGGTAGAGCTCTGTCAAGAAATAAAATAAATTCCTTGCTTTTACTTTTGCGCCATGTACCAAAACATCAAACATATCTTTTTTGACCTTGATCATACCTTATGGGATTTTGACTCCAACTCTACGCATACACTGATAGAAATTATTGATCACTTCGATTTAGAAAACTTAGGAATCAATGATAGCATGCTGTTCATCGCTACCTATAAAGAAATAAACGATAGCTATTGGACCAAATATCGAATGAATCAAGTGAGCAAAGACGAATTGAGATTGGGTCGTTTTCGTGATACTTTATTGGAATGGAATATAAAAAATGATGAAATGGCACTAGCCATCAACGATTATTATGTGGCCAATAGTCCTTACAAGACAAAGCTTCTACCAAATGCTCACGAAGTGCTGGCATATCTTCATAAAAAATATGTACTTCATATTATAACTAATGGCTTTCGCGAAGCAGTAACAGTTAAGATGCGAGAAAGCGAACTCAATCAATATTTTGACGAAATTGTTATCTCAGAAGAAATAGGTTTTCAGAAACCTCATCCAAGAATATTTCAATATCTATTGAGTAAAAAAAATATTCATTCAAATGAATGTATTATGATTGGAGACCATTACGAGGCCGATATCGTAGGCGCAGTGCAACAAAAAATAGCAGCCATACTTTTTAATCCAACGAAGGAATCACATCCCTATCCGCATCAAATCTATGACCTAATAGAATTGAAAGATTTACTATAATGATAAATCAGCTCTTTTTATAAAAGCGTTTATCTTTGTTCTGTATGCAGTCCATCTTCCATAAATTAAAAGCTTATAAGACTCAAATTGTTTGGGCATTCTTGCTGATAGCCTTTTTGGTAGAGTTTGTCATTTTAATATCATGCAATAATCACAACGACCAAAGCACCACTTCCATTTGGCTATTTATCTGCTCCATGTCACTGGGCATTTTACCAATCGTATTTAGCAAAGACTTCAACAAAAACGCTTTCAGCATCCAAAACCCTAAGCAAATAGCATGGTGGTTTTTTGCCCTGTTTGCAAGTATTGTAGTACTGTGCATTTACTTTTTTAAGATGCAAGATTTGATAAAACATTGCCGAATCGATGAACATGTTTCAGATATCATACCCACTATTATGCAAGAGGTGCACCGATTTTTACATCATGAATTTGTGTATGCACCTATAATCTTTGATGGCTATTCTTATCCATCTGGATACCTTCCTGCCATTTGGTTTCCATTCATCGCTGCAGAAACTTTTCACTTCGACTATCGCTATATTCCTTTCGCGACTTTTGCCCTATTAATCATAGGAATATTGTTGGTCTATAAAAAACAGATTTCGAATCTTTCCACTTTTCTGTCTCTAGTTATGATACCACTTAGTCTAGAATTATTCATCGCAAATAATAACTCTGTTCCTCACTTTTCGGTAGAAGTACTCATCGCATGTTATTATGTATTTTTATGTTTAGCCATCACCACTAAGAATTATTTTTTAATCGGTATTGCTATTAGTTTATGCCTTCTTTCTCGTTATTCTTTGGCACTTTGGTTGCCTTTGTATTTTATCGTATTACTCATCAATCAAGATAAAAAACTCTTAGTCAAAATAATCATCGTCATCATCATTGCCATCGCTTTGTTTTATGTCATTCCATTTTTATCTAAAGACCCAAGTCTTGTTATCCGTGGCCTCCTCAATTATAGCAGTGCAGGCGATGGCGAATGGCGCAGAACCAACCAAAGCACGCATTTACCGGAACATCTGACCCATGGTCTTGGTTTCGCCTACTTCTTTTATGTTATCAAAGGCATCGATATTCCGACCAAAATAAAATACTTACAAATGGTATTATTAGCGCTGATTGCCGTCTTTTTAGTCAGCATGAGTTTTATCTTTTATAAATACAAAAACAAACTGAGCACACCGATTTTTCTCCTCTGTAGTTTCAAAATTTATCTTAGCATTTTTTATACCTTTATTCACATCCCCTACGTCTATCTATACACCGTCCCACTTATGGTTTCTGGCGCCCTCATTTTCTATTTAGTAAGCGCTAAAAAGGAAGATTTAATAGCTTAAATTTTAAAATTGATTTGAAGCTTTTCCCGCTTTCCGCTCTATCTTTTTTTAGATACAGAAAAAAAAAGGATGCCGCTTAAATCGGGGCTAGGGTTATGTCTTTCATCTTGATTATGACAGTCCATAGCAATGAAATCTTACTCTTGTCTGTCATTGCGAGCCCGCCTGTATCTGCGGGCGCGGCAATCTTACGCTTGAGTCTTCGATTCCTTTTTGTTTCCGTTCCTCAGCATAAGATTGCTTCACTTTTTAAAATACAGAAAAAGTTCGCAATGACAGTCTGGGGGATGTTTTTGTTCGCAACAACAGTCAGAGGATGTTTTTGTTCGTGAAATTTTATGCTAATTTTCGCCAATCATTTCTAAAAAAGCATCCTCGTCTATTACTTGTATGGAGCTGATTTCGCTTGCCTTCTTTAATTTGGAACCTGCCTCGGCACCGGCTACTAGATAGCTCAACTTTGCACTGACGCCGCTTAATAAGGTGCCTCCATTTTTTTCTACCAATTCCTTGGCTTTGTCGCGCGTAAATTTGGTGAGGGTGCCTGTAAACAAAAAAGTTTTACCCGCCAACAAATTGCCTACCTTGGCTGTATTACCCTCGTTATGGTGCACAGAGACGCCGTACTTCTCAAGTTGATGTATTAAATGTAGGTTCGACTCTTTGCTGAAAAATGCTTGAATACTTTGTGCCACACGTGGTCCGATGTCCTCTATTTCAGTGAGTTGCTCGATTGTCCAATCTTTTAAATCGTAGATAGTTTGTATTTGTTTGTCGAGTTTCTTTGCCATAATCACACCAACATGTCGAATTCCTAAACCGACAATCAAACGCCACAATGGCCTATTCTTCGTATCTTCAATACCTTTGATTAAATTATTTAAAGATTTTTCTTTCCAACCATCTAAGGCAAGAATGGCTGTTTGCATGGCTTTTGCCTCTTCGAAATATGGGCTTACAGTATCATTAATCGCCAACAAATAAATGTCAGGAATTTGCTTGATTATTTTTTCATTCAAAAAACGAATGACGATATCTCGTCCTAATCCATCGATGTCCATGGCATCTTTAGATGCAAAATGGATCACGCCCTCTTCTACTAAGGACGGGCACTCTAGATTGATACATCGCCAGATACTTTCTTCCTCTGGTCTAATCAATGCCTCGCCACAGGTGGGACAGGTACTAGGAAAAATAATATCTATTTCAGTACCATCATCATTATCTGTGTCCGCTGCGGCAATGTATGGAATCACATCTCCACTTCGTTCCACAAAAACATATCGATTTATTTTCAACATTTTTTCTTTGATAAAATCTTCGTTGTGTAAGGAAACCGATGAAATAGTAACGCCTGCAAGTGCCACCGGTTCAAGTTTTGCAACGGGTGTCACCGCTCCTGTTCTACCCACTTGAAACTCCACATCTATCAATTTTGTCCTCGCCTTTTTTGCTTTGAATTTATAGGCAATGGCCCAACGAGGATGATGTCCAGTCGCACCGACTTTTTGCTGCAAATTGATATCATCTACTTTGATGACCATACCATCAATTTCGTAATTATAATCATCTCTCTTCGCTTCCCATTCATTGCAAAATTGTATGACTTCATCAATGGACTTGCATATTTTTTTTTCTTTTTGCGGTGTCTGGAAACCTAAGCGATGCAACATTTGCATGTTTTCAAAATGAGAAACAAAGCTATTGCCTAGCATGTCTTTTTTGGCGGCATCTACCACATAACCTACTTGATAGATGAAAGCTTCCAAACCACGCTCTTCAATTTCGTTAGATTCCTTCATTCGAAGTGATCCAGATGCGGTATTTCTGCTATTCTGAAAGGTCTTTAGATTTTTTTCTTTTCTATTTTCATTTAATTTTCGAAAGACCTCATTTTCAATCACCACTTCGCCTCTCAACTCTATGGTGTCTATTCCTAAGCTAGAGAAGGCGGGGTTTTGAGGGATGCTTCGAATCATTTTTGCATTGTGTGTGATATCCTCGCCCTCGGTACCATTACCTCTGGTGGCAGCTCTGACAAGCGAATCGTTTTGATACAATAAGGCAATGCTACTGCCATCGAATTTAGGCTCGACGCAATAGAGTATATTGTCCATTTTTAGTAAGTTTCGAATGCGTTTATCAAATTCATACAAGTCATCTGCATTATAAGAATTCTCCAAAGAAAGCATTGGAACACTGTGTTGCACTACCTTTACGTCTTTATCATCAATAGACAGTGTAATATTCTGAGTAGGAGAATTCGACTGAATCAGCGTAGGATTTTTGGCCTCTAGCGCTTTTAATTCTTTAAATAAAAAGTCGTATTGTTGGTCGTTTATTTTTGGTTCTGCCTCTTTATAATACAGATTATCGTGATAGCGAATCACTTCGATCAGTGCTTTCGTTTTCTCCAAATCGCTGCCCAAAAATTCCTGTTGTAATAGTTGAGTGGTCTTTAAATCTAGTATTTCTTGCTCCGAATTATCGAACATATGATAGAATTGTCGTTTTGATGTTGCTAATTTATAGCATTTGAAAAAAAAGAGTAAAAAAACATAAAATTGAGTCGGAATAGTTGTAATGTGGGAATAATATATAAACTTTGTATAAAAATAGAGCTTACATGATAAAGCAACTTTCCCTCCTGGCATTTTTGTTCTTGTTTTCACAGGTGAAGAGTCAAGACAAATGGTCATTAGAGCGCTGTATAGAATACGCTTTTAAAAACAATATCAGCATTAGACAAAGTGAGATTGCAAGAAAGGTGAATGAGAACAACTACTTACAGTCGAAGATGAATTTTTTACCGACACTTTCTGCAGATGGTTCCTATAATTTAAATTTTGGTAACTCAATAGACCCAACCACCTATGACTTTGTGCAGAAGACAACCAATTCAAACACTTTCTCGGTGAACGGTAATCTTCCTTTATTTACTGGATTACAGCAAATTAATACGGTGAGGAAGAGCGGAATGGATCTTGCTGCCAGTAAACAAGATTTGGAAAATACGAAGAACAATATGGTATTGTCTATTGCACAATTATACCTACAAATTTTGCAGAACATGGACTTGGTGCAAGTGGCCATTGATCAAGAAAAAATGTCTGAACAACAATTGAGGAATACGGCAGCCCTTATTGCTGCAGGTGCTCAACCGGAAGGCAATCGATTACAATCGGATGCACAAATTGCTACTGACGAGTTAAAAATTGTGAATGCTCAGAATGCATTAGATTTAAGCAAATTGTCGCTTAAACTATTGTTGCAGTTAGATCCTGAAACTAGCTTTGATGTGGTGGTGCCTGTAATTAATGAAAAATTACTTTGGGATGAAAATGTTACTTCTGCATCCATCTACAATTATGCGGTAAGTAATCAGCCATCCATACAAAGTGCCGAGTATAGAGTAAAAAGTGCTGCTCGAAGTCTAGCAATTACTAAGGGTGCCTTCTCGCCAACGCTTAGCTTGTTTGGTAGTTTGCGAGCCAATTACTTTAGTGAGAGCAAAACATTCAAAACACTAGAAACCTATACTTTAGCTCCGATTGGATTTGTTCCTAGCTCATTGGAACCAGTTTACACCATCGTACCTGATAGGGAAGTGACTACTACGCCATACGGCAATCAATTGAAAAATACTTTTTCTCAAGTGGTGGGTGTTTCATTGAGTTTACCCATCTTGAGCAACTGGCGCAGAATGACGAATTTCAGCAATGCAAAGCTTGATTTAATCAATAACAATTTGAATTTAGAAGCTGCAAAGAATAAATTGAAGGAAGATATTTATCGTGCTTATTTTAATGTGATCTCAGCAAAAAAAACCTATGAGGCGAATCTTAAAAACACAGAATCTTTACAAAAGAGTTATGACTTTGCAAAAGAACGTTTTGGTGTAGGATCGCTAGCACAGATCGAATTGAATATTATCCAAAATAATTTATCCTTTGCTCAATCTGAGTTAACAAGAAACAAATTTGACTATTTATTTAAAATCAAAATTTTGGATTTTTATCAAGGAAAAACACTTAGCTTAAATTAATCATCCAATCATTCATTTTTCTATCCTATCATGAAATCAAATAAAATAATCTATATTCTCCTCGTTGTTTTTGCCGTTGTGTTGCTACTTGTATTCATTGGTAAAAAGGCGGGGTTCATAAAATCAAATACAGGAACTGAAGTGGCTGTCTCAGCAGTAGAGAAAAAAAATATCACTGAATCTGTTCCAGCAAATGGCAAACTTTATTCTCAGACAGAAGTAAAAATTAGTCCCGAAGTTTCAGGTGAAATTATTGAAATTTATGTAAAGGAAGGTGATGCTGTGAAGAAGGGTCAACTATTACTTAAGATAAATCCAAATATCTACAACTCTGAATTAATCAAGTCTGAGGCCTATGTAAACCAAATGAAAGCGAATGAAAGTAGTTCTAAAGCAAACTTAGCGCAAGTACAGGCGGCATTCGAATTGGCCAAACAAACCTACGATCGTAACAAAAATCTACATCAGCAAAAAGTAATTTCAGATTCAGAATTTGAACAAGCATTTTCTCAGTTCAAAACAGCAAGTGCCAACTATGATGCAGCACTAAAAAATTTGGAAGCAGGAGGATACAGTGTAAAAAGTGCGATGGCTTCTCTTTTACAAACACAGCAAAATCTTGACAAAACGACTATATACGCACCAATTGATGGTATCGTATCGAAGTTGAATGTTGAAAAAGGGGAGAGAGTTTTAGGTACTACTCAAATGGCAGGAACAGAATTATTGAGAATTTCAGATTTATACAACATGGAGGCAAGGGTTGATATCAATGAAAATGATATTTTAAGAATGAAAATTGGAGATACTGCTGAGATTGAAATTGATGCGTATTTAAATAGAAAGTTTAAAGGAGTGGTGACAGAAATTGCCTATGCATCCAAGAGTGATTTTTCAATTACAACAGATCAGGTCACCAACTTCACTGTAAAAATTAAAATGCTTGCCGACTCTTATGCTGATTTAACGGCTCCTGAATTAGGGCATCCATTTCCTTTTAGACCTGGCATGTCAGCTACGGCAAGCATCCAAACCAATAGAAAACAAAATGTATTGTCGGTGCCTATTCAAAGTGTAACTACTAGAGATCTTAAGGCAGCAGCGAACGAAAAAGAAGGAGACAAAGAAGTGTCGAAGAAAAAATCAATAGAAGAAATTGTTTTTGTTATAGAAAATGGAAAAGCAAAAGCGGTAAAAGTGAAGACTGGTATACAAGACGATACAAACATTGAAATAGTTTCTGGATTAACTGGCAAGGAAAATATTATTATCGCCCCTTATAAAGCCATTTCGAAAATTTTGAAAGATGGCGATATGGTCATTATTAAAACAGAAGAGGAATTATACAAAACAAGTAAATAGAATGTCTTGTTTTTAACAGTATACTTTTCAATTGAAAATAAAAAGAGAAGAAAATCTGTTGATTCACCTACGAAATCAACAATAAAAATTTATCCGAACGAGGTGCCGCAACCACAAGTTTTGGATGCATTTGGATTATTATAAACGAAACCACGATTGTTTAATCCAGTTTGATAGTCAATTTCAATTCCATTCAAGTATAGATTGTGGGCAATATTCATAATGACCTTGATGCCTTCAATTTCATACATATTGTCGCCCTCTTGTTTTGTATCAAAGTCCAATATATAAGAGAAGCCTGCGCAGCCTCCTCCTTTTACCCCGATTCGCAAATATTGATCGGCTGAAATATTAGTTGAATCAACCAACCTTTTTATTTCTTGAATGGCACCTTCCGTTAATGTAATAGGATTCTTATTTACTGTTTCTATGTTCATTTTATGCTTGCTATCTTCTTTCAAACACAAAACTAGCTCATTGGGTTCATTTAATTAAAAAAAATTAGATAAAAAGCAAGTTTGAGATAGACATTTTAGTACCTTTATCGTTGATTAGAAGACAGCAGAATACTTGTTTTTAGACTATTGACAAGTTACATTCACTTTTAAAACCAATATTTATGGAAACTACTCTTTTAGAGATTGCTAAATATACAATTCCTTCAGTTATCGCTTTAGCAGCGGCTTTAATTTTAGTACGTCTTTTCTTAAAGAAAGAAGAAGATTATAAGAAGTTTGAAATTTCAATTAAGAATAAAAACACAACTTTGCCTTTGCGATTACAATCTTACGAAAGATTGACCTTACTGATTGAAAGAATGGAACCCAATAACCTTTTGACAAGAATGTTGCCTCCAGATGTTTCAGCAAAGGAGTATCAACTAATGTTGATTTCCACCATTAAATCAGAATTTGACCACAATCTTTCTCAACAAATATATGTGTCTGCTAATCTGTGGAGTGCCATCGTTGCAGTAAGAAATGATATGTTGAAGAACATTCATATTATTGCAGCCTCTATTCCTGTTGAATCGAGTGCATCTCAGTTGTGTAAAGCCATTTTGAATGAGTATTACGAAAGGGAGAGTCCGGCACCACATCTTGCAGCACAACAACTTTTGAGAGAAGAAGTGAAATCATTATTTTAAATTAATTGTAGATGAGTAAACATGTTACCGATTCTGGAATACTAATAAACGCTGACTATTCTGAAGTAAATCATTCGATTGAAAAACCAGGCGAATTTCCTTTTACCAGAGGAATTCACGCGAGCATGTATCGAGACAAGTTATGGACAATGCGTCAATACGCTGGTTTTTCTACAGCTGAAGAATCTAATAAAAGATACAAATATTTGTTACAAAATGGGGTGATGGGATTGAGTGTTGCCTTCGACTTACCTACACAAATTGGTTATGATTCGGACCATGAATTAGCGGAAGGAGAAGTGGGCAAAGTTGGTGTAGCAATAGATTCACTTGACGATATGGCCATTCTTTTTGATGGGATTAAATTGGAAGAAATTTCCACGTCTATGACCATTAATTCTACAGGATACATTCTTCTCTCCTTATATATTGCATTAGCAAAGAAACAAGGAGCAGACATCAAAAAAATTTCAGGTACCATACAAAATGATATCCTTAAAGAGTATGCCGCTCGTGGAACCTATATCTATCCACCGAAGCCCTCCATGAAGATTATTACCGATATTTTTGAATACTGCAGTGCTGAAGTACCTAAATGGAATACCATATCTATTTCTGGCTATCATATTAGAGAAGCTGGATCCACAGCAGTTCAAGAATTAGCGTTCACACTAGCCAATGGAAAAGCCTATGTGGAAGCAGCACAAAAAAAAGGAATGGACATTAATGTATTTGGCAAAAGACTATCTTTCTTTTTTAACGCGCATAATAACTTTTTAGAAGAAATTGCAAAATTTAGAGCTGCTAGAAGAATGTGGTCAAAGATAATGAAAGAACTAGGTGCCACTGATGAAAGAGCCATGCAGCTGAGGTTTCACACACAAACAGGAGGCGCCACCTTGACAGCACAACAACCAAAAAACAACATTTCTCGAGTTACTTTACAGGCGATGGCTGCGGTTTTAGGAGGCACACAATCTCTGCACACCAATGGATACGACGAAGCATTATCACTTCCAACTGAGGAAGCAGCACGCATTGCATTGCGTACACAACAGATTATTGGCTATGAAAGTGGTGTATCTTCAGTGGTTGACCCATTTGGAGGATCTTATTTTATGGAAGCACTTACCGATGAAATAGAACAAAAAGCAAATGAGTTAATTTTAAAAATTGACAAAATGGGTGGTGCTGTAAATGCAGTAGAAAAAGGATTCATTCAAGAAGAGATTGCTAGAAGCAGTTATCAATATCAAAAAGATATAGAGAGTCAAGAAAAAATAATTGTTGGTGTGAATGACTATAAGATAGAAGGAGAAAAAACAGAACCTGTTTTTAAAATCGATGAAAGCATTCGTCAAGTACAAACTGAGAAGCTAAAGAAGTTACGAAACGAAAGAGATAGTGTCTTAGTGCAGCAAAACATAGTTGATATTCAATCTTGCGCTAAAGAAGATAGAAATATTATGCCTTCCGTTTTAGCTGCTGTTGAATCTAAAGCGACATTAGGTGAAATTGCAGATTCATTAAGAGAAGTTTATGGAGAATATAATGGTTAAGGTTAAACTACTTTTTATTGCTGTTGTCTTTCTCCTTTTAATTAGTGGGTGTGCCCCAAAATATTTCTATCACACAACACATCTTAGCAGTGAACTGAAAATCACCAACGAGTATAAATCTGATGCTCAGATTGATTCCTTGATATATCCATACAAAGCTCAACTAGATTCTACCATGAACATTGTATTGGCTGTTTGTGATACTATCTTGACAAAAGACAAACCCTCTTCTAATTTGGGTAATTTTTTTTGTGATGCGATTAAATATATTGCTGAAAAGAAGACGGGTAGTTCAATTGATCTAGCAATTGTTAATTATGGCGGTATTAGATTGAATATGATCTCAGCAGGAAATATTACGCTTGGCAAGGTTTATGAACTGATGCCCTTTGACAACCAGCTGGTTATTTTGAAAATTAAAGGTGACACCTTAGCAACTGTATTAGATATTATTGCGGCACAGGGAGGATGGCCTGTTAGTGGAGTTAATTTTACTATTAAAAAAAATAGTGCTGTAAATATTTTTATAAACAATAAGACCTTTGACATTACACAGACTTACACGCTTGTAGTTTCGGATTATATAGCAAATGGTGGCGACAATTTAAATATGCTCAAAAATATTCCACAACAAAAAATAGGTTTTTTAATGAGAGACGCACTAGTAGATTATCTGAAAGATATGAATGTACAAGGTCATAAAATAGTTGCAAATAATACACAAAGAATTAAAAATGTGGAATAGAAAATCATTTATTAAGGCAAGCGCAGCAGCTGCAACACTTATTGCCACAGGCCAATTTCCATTGAATGCAATGGTATCCAAGGATGACGAGACCACCTTAACTATTCTTCATACTAATGATGTGCATAGTAGAATAGAGCCATTTCCTATGGATGGTGGCAAGAACCAAGGGATGGGAGGGGCAGCAGCCAGATTATCTTTAATCAAAAGCATTCGGAAAGAAAATAGCAATATTTTATTGTTGGATGTTGGTGATATATGGCAAGGCACACCGTATTTTAATTTCTTTAATGGTGCAGTTGAATACAAGGTTATGAATGAGATGGGTTATGATGCTTCTACTTTAGGTAATCATGATTTTGATATAGGGTTAGAAGGGTTAAAAAAACATTTACCCTCTGCAAAATTTTCGATGCTTAATGCAAATTATGATTTTGTAGATACAATTCTTAATGGCATGATAGATCCCTACAAAATATTTGATAAAAATGGGGTAAAGGTGGGCGTATTTGGAATTGGAATAGAGTTAAATGGTTTAGTACCTGCCAATATGTATGGCAATGTAAAGTATAATGATCCTATAAAGACAGCCAACATTATTGCTGAGAAATTAAAAAATGAATTGGGCTGTAATTTCATTATCTGTTTGTCGCATCTAGGATTTAAGTATGAGAATAAAAAAGTAAGTGATGAAATTTTATGTACTTCGACAAAAAACATTGACTTAATACTTGGAGGCCATACACATACTTTCTTTGAAAAACCATTAACTTATAAAAATTTAGATGGCAAAGAAGTCCTATTAAATCAAGCGGGATGGGCGGGCTTGATGCTTGGCAGACTTGATTTTAAGTTCAAAAAGATGAGTGAAAAAAAATATTTCAAATATTCCAACACTTTTATTGGAAAGTCCTGATTAATATTCCTATATTAGTGCATGAGAACGGTAAAATTCATTTCGATAGGTTGATTTACGAGAAGTAAAAAATTTTTCCACAATGTCAAGTGGAAAAAGTTTTTTTTATTGAAATATTTTGTTCATATTCGCACCCCCAATAAATTTAGAACAACAAAGAGAACCCAATTATTAATATGAAACATACATTCGAATCTGTTTGGAGCAATTCACTCAAAATTATTAAGGATAATATTAGTCTTCAAAGTTTCAAAACTTGGTTCGAGCCTATCAAACCTGTTGAGTTAAAAGACAATGTACTTACGATACAAGTACCTAGTCAATTCTTTTATGAGTGGTTAGAGGAGCACTATGTTTCTCTTCTTCGTAAAACAATTAAAAGAGAGTTAGGCAATGATGCTCGTCTTGAGTATCGAATTGTGGTGGAGAATAGTTCAAATGGTAATGCTCCATCAACAGTAAATATTCCTAATTACAATACAGGTAATAACAAGAATCCGGAAGGAAGCATGCCCTTAAACTTGAATAAGAATATTAAAAACCCTTTTATTATACCTGGTTTAAAAAAGGTAAATATTGATTCTCAATTAAATCCAATTTACAACTTTGATTCTTTTGTAGAAGGTGATTGCAATCGATTGGGAAGAAGTGCTGGCTTTGCGGTATCTCAAAAACCTGGTGGCACTGCTTTTAACCCTTTAGTAGTATACGGAGGAGTTGGGCTTGGAAAAACACACCTAGCGCAAGCTATAGGAAACGAAGTTAAAAACAAGTTTCCAAACAAAACGGTATTGTATGTTTCTTCTGAAAAGTTCACCAATCAATTTATTGATTCACTTAAAAATAATGCAGTCAATGACTTTATTCATTTTTATCAGCTAGTTGATGTCTTGATTGTTGATGATATTCAATTCTTTGCAAACAAGGATAGAACTCAAGATATATTCTTCCATATTTTTAATCACTTACACCAAAATGGAAAACAGTTGATATTAACTTCCGACCGTCCTCCACGCGATTTAGAAGGAATGGAAGAAAGATTATTGTCAAGATTCAAATGGGGCTTGAGCGCAGATTTACAAGTACCTGATTTTGAAACAAGAATTGCCATACTTGAAAAGAAAATGTACGCAGATGGTATTGAATTGCCACGTGATGTGGTGGAGTTTGTGGCTTATAATATAAATACTAATATTCGTGAGTTAGAAGGTGCATTGATTTCTTTATTAGCACAAGCTTCATTAAATAAGAAAGAAATTGACATAGATCTGGCTAAAAAAATTATAAAGAATTTTGTAAAATCTATCTCTAGAGAAGTATCTATTGACTATATCCAAAAAGTAGTTTGCGAATATTTTAGCATCCAAAATGATAAGTTAAAAGAAAAAACTAGAAAACGTTCTGTGGTACAGGCTAGACAACTATCCATGTTTCTTTCAAAAATGTACACTAAAAATTCACTCAAAGTAATTGGAAAATACTTTGGTGGTCGTGACCACTCAACAGTCATTCATTCATGTCAAGCAGTTCAAAATCTAATGGATACCGACGATATCTTCAAGGATAACGTATCGGATATTCAGAAGAAAATACAAATGAGCATCGGCTAAGTTTAATTTAAGATAAAAGTTTGAATGCGAAAATAATTTGATTACTTTTGCATTCCTTTTTGGTGAGGTGCCTGAGTGGCCGAAAGGAACAGTTTGCTAAACTGTCGTACGGGTAACTGTACCGAGGGTTCGAATCCCTCCCTCACCGCAAGTTTGGTGATTACTTGACAGAATGAAAACTATATAAAAAACGGGGTGTAGCGCAGCTGGTTTAGCGTACCTGGTTTGGGACCAGGTGGTCGCAGGTTCGAATCCTGCTACCCCGACAAAAAATAAAAAGTCTTAGCAATTGCTAAGACTTTTATTTTTCTCAAATCTATATTTTATTAAATATTTTATCTGAAGTTCTCTCTACCATCATAACCATTAAAGGAACAAGAACAAGAGTTAGAAACGTAGCGAAAATTAATCCAAAAATCATTGTCCAAGCGAGTGGTCCCCAGAAAGCAACGTTATCACCACCAATAAAAAAGTGTGGATTGAACTCACTAAACAAAGTAGCAAAATCCATATTTAATCCAATAGCCAAAGGTACCAAACCTAAAATTGCACTCAGAGCAGTCAAGATTACAGGTGTCATACGCGTTGCCCCCCCTTCAATTACCGCTTGCTGCAATGGCAGACCACGTGCCTTTAACTCATCAATAAATTCTATCATTAAAATTCCATTTCTAACCACGATACCCGCTAGAGCAAACAATCCCACACCAGTCATTACAATAGAAAAAGTCATGCCTGTAAATGTGAAACCAAGCATGATCCCAATGATACTAAAAATAACTGTAGTGAAAATAATAATTGGCTTAGCAACTGAGTTAAATTGTACCACAAGTATCAAAAACATCAATGCTAAAGCACCTCCGAAAGCCACTCCCAAGAAATTGGCCGTTTCCTCTTGTTGTTCTTGTTCGCCTACCATTTTTATGTCATAACCAATAGGCTTACCTATAGATTTCACAACTTCTTTCATGGCATTAGTGATACTGCTTGCCTCATATCCTTTGGATGGTTCAGCAGTTAAGTTCAAAATTCTTTTTTGATTCTTACGATTGATTATGCTTACTGAATTATCGTATTTAATGGAAGTGATTGCTGATAGTGGAATTTGCTTGTATGCCCCGATAGACATGTCCATAAATGAGATATTTAGGTTAAGTAAGGTTTCCATCTTGCTTCTGTACTTTCCATCAAGCCTAACGATAATTGGCGCATCCTTATCTTTATCTCTGTATTTTGAAACTTCAGTCCCATAAAGAGCTGTTCTAAGTTCTCCAGCTGCTTGACCCAGAGAGATGCCCTCTCTTTGCATTTTTTCTTTATCTAACTGCACAAGAATTTCAGGCTTACTAATTTGCAAATCGCTTTTCAATTCACTGTATCCTTTAATGCCAGCTTTATTGAATTCTCCTTTAACACTATCTGCCAATAGATTGAGAACTTCAAAATCATCGCCACTAATTTCAACGTTGATTGACTTACCTACTGGAGGACCATTTCTTTCAGGCTCAACCGTAATTTCTGCACCACTTACACCTTTTGCAAACTCATCCTTCAATTTATCCAATAACTCCTGTGTTGATTTTCCATTACGCTGATCAAATTGTACAAGAGCAACCGTGACTTTACTTTTATGTGGCGTAGGCACTTTATCAGGATTCTGAGGATCGCCTGCCCCCAATCCAATATTAGAAATGACCGATGATACTAAGGCATTTTTTTTGCCGATTACTTTAGCAACTCTTTCTTCTATACCTTTTGTAACACTATCTGTGACAGTTGCTGCTGTTCCATTGGGAAGTTTGCAATACACATAGGCAAAATTAGGCTCACCTTGTGGAAAAACATTTGTCTTAGGATTGCTAGCAACAAAGATGATAATACTCAACACTAACATCATAATGGTTGCAAATAATAACATTAGCGGTCTATATCCAATAACTAACTTTGTTAATAAATTTTTATAACTAGCGATAAAACGAGGCCAAATTTTTGTTTGCCAAACAACAATGACCTTACTGAAAACAAAATGAAATAAAGTAATCAAGAGAATCATAAATACAGAAAAGTTGGCTATTCCGTAAGACTGTTTTAAATAAGCAATCATAGCGATGAGTCCAAAACCAAAGAACCAATATTTATTGGCTGCAAAAAAGCCTTTTTTCGGATAGGTATTTCCGTTTTCATCGTGATCTTTTGTCATAAATGTAACGGCAAAAACAGGATTCATTACAAAGGCAACTAAAAGTGAAGCACCCAATGTTATAATCAATGTTACAGGTAAATGGTGCATAAATTTACCTATAATACCTGGCCAAAATAACAAAGGAACGAAAGGTGCCAGGGTGGTAAGGGTACCTGCTAAAACGGGTATAAATACCTCCCCTGCTGCATACTTCGCAGCATCCTTAATATTATACTGATTACTATTGAAAATACGATGCGTATTTTCAATTACCACCACTGCATCATCTACAATGATACCTAAGGCAAGTAGGAAAGAGAATAAAACTATAACGTTCATCGTCATGCCAAGCGTTGGCATTAATAAAAAGGCAATCATACAAGACAATGGAACTGCTAAGCCAACGAAAAAAGCATTGGTGAAACCCATAAAAAACATCAACACAAAAACTACAAAGATAAATCCGAGAATAACCGTATTGATAAGGTCATGTAGTTGCAATCTTGTTTTGCCAGAAGTGTCTCCTGTGATGGTATCGGTCATGCCTTTAGGAAAATCTGTTTTTCTACTTTCATCAAGAATTACATTAATATTATCTGCACAATCAATAAGATTAGCACCGCTTCTTTTAATAACATTCAGAGTTATAACTGATTTTCCGTCGAGTCGAGCAAAGTCAGATCTTTCCTTGTATCCATCTGTTACTGTGGCAAAGTCTTTTACAAAAACTGAGTTTCCCATGAAAGAGCGAATCACCATATCTTCTATTTCTTTAATGTTTTCGAACTCACCAGTTACACGTACATTTCTTTTAAGTTCTCCAATTTGCATTTCTCCTCCAGAAACATTCATATTCTGTCTACTAATAGCGTTCTGAATATCAAGTAAGGTTAAACCTACACTTGTCATCTTATATAGATCTACTTCTACCTGGATTTCTCGTTCCAAACCACCAACAATATCGACTCTGGTGATTCCATTCAAACTTTCGATTTTATCTTTTAAATCTTCAGCTTGTTTTTTTAGTTGATCAAGCGGAATAGTTCCTGCAAGGTTGATGTTCATGATTGGAAGTTCAGAAATATCAAATTCTTGAATCTGCGGATCTGTTTTTAAATCGCTTGGTAAATCTTTCTTTCCTTTTCCTACTGCATCGGTAACTTTCTGTTTACAATCCTTGGGCAATAAATCAGTATTAAATTCTACTACTATTAGTGAGAAGTCTGACATTGAAGTACTCGTCACTTTTTTTACGCCACTAAGAGACTTCATTTGCTTTTCGAGAGGCTTAGTCACTAAATTTTCTATGTCTTGAGGTGTAGCCCCGGGGTAAATAGTCGCTACGGAAATGGTTGGCACAACAACATCTGGGAAGAGTTCTTTGGGCAAGCGATTATAGGTAATCAAACCAGCGATTGTTATTAGCAAGGTGATTACATACACACTTGTTTTATTATTAATACACCAAGTCGTAAACTTGAGTTCTTTTAATCTTTCAATATCCATCTTTTATTTTTTAAGATTTATTTTTTCTCTTTGAAGAAAGTTACTTTTCTAGAAGGAACAAATAGCTCTAGAACTTCACAATTTGTCCATCATTAATCTCTGAATAGCCAAATGAGATATACTTCTCACCTACACTTAATCCGCTCAATACTTGGGTAATACCATCATAGTCAAGACCAGTTGTTATCATTCTCTTCTTGGCGATTTGTTTGCCATTTTCAGGCTCTACAACAAGTACAAAAATCCCATCAAGTGACTTCTGAATAATGTTTGTTGGGACGGTAATTGCGTCTTTTACATTCACGTCATTGATCATCATCTTAGCGATCATATTTGCTGCGAAATCTCCTCCACTGTTGTTTAATTTAGATTCCACTGCAAAAGATCTATTTTGAGCATTTACTACATTTCCAACAAAGGTGAGTTGGCTTTCTATTGTTTTGTCAATATCTGGAAATAGTATTTGAACTTTGTCACCTTTTTTCACTTTAGAAAGATAAGAGTCTGACATTTTTGCTTTCACCGACAACTTACTTGTATTGATGACGCGAATACCACTGTATGGAGTGCCTGGGGAAGCCATTTCACCAAGGCGTATTTTTACCTCATCAACCGTGCCGTTGATGGGTGATTTCATTTTACTCATGTTGAGTTGGGCCATTAGACGCTCTATGGTTTTTTCTACATTTTCTTTATTTGCTTTTGATTGTAGGTATTGAATCTCACTTCCAATATTTTGATCCCACAATCTTTTTTGCCTTTCAAACACTGTTGTAGCTAGTGATAACCCATTTTTTGCTTCTTCTATTGCGCTTATGAGAGGAGTCATGTCTGTTTCGGCCAACACTTGACCAACTCTAACTATATCGCCTTCTTTTACATTTACTTTTATGATGATGCCACCTGTAGATGTTACCCACATATTGTCTTCTGCCTCAACTGTACCTTGCAACTCGATATAATGCTTGAATTCAGAATTTTTTATTTCGGCAACAGAAATAGATTTTTCTGATAAATTCCCTTTTTGAACCGGAAGCTTTTCTTCTAATTCTTTAATAGAGGATTCAATTTTTTCTTTCTCCTTTTTAAGTTCTGCTATTTGCTGTTCTGTTGTTTTCTTTCCTCCACAAGCCATTAAGAATGTCACTGCGATTAACATGAAACTGATCTTTTTCATTGATAAATTTATTTGAATTAATAATTATTTAATTTTCCTAATGCTGCTTCCATATCAGTTTTACTAGTGAGTACCGCGTATGTTGCTTGTATGTAATTTAGTTGAGCCGTTACTAGATCAGCATCAGATTGAGCCAACACATAGCTAGTGCCTACGCCTTCTTTAAACATGATTAAACTTTTATCCTGAATTTTTTTTGCCAATTCCATATTTTTCTTTTGATCTGCTAGAGCATCTAGTGCATGTTCATAATTATTCTTGGCAACAGAAACTTCTAGTTGAGAGCCTTGTTTGAAGTTTTCTAAGGTATTGATGGCTTCCGCTTGTTTGATTTTTGCTTGTTGAATCTGAGCGTCCTTGTTGAGACCATCAAAAATTGGCACTTTTAAACTTATCCCCCAGAGGCCATTTCTAAACCATTTACCATCATTCCAAAAATTAAATTTATCTCTTTGCGCATTTGCATAATAAGAGAAGAAGGCGAACATGGTGGGATAGTAACCCATCTTTTTTTGTTTTACATCGTAACCTAATAACGTTTTTTGTGAATTCAATAAAGTATATTCTATTCTATTTTCTGGCAAAAAAGAGAGATCAATTAATGGAGAAGCGTTTGCTAGCAAATCATCTAAATGCTCTGTAAGCACAATGTTTTCGTTTATATCAATACCCATGTTAAACTTAAGTGCGTCTGATGCATTATTCGATTTGTTCGCAATATCTTTAATGGTGGTTTGAAGATTAGATAGAGCCAATTCCAATCGATTCACATCAAGTTCTTCAACAAATCCTTGCTTGTAAAGTTCTTTTGTTTCGTAAAGAATCCTTTCTAATGTAGTTACATTGGATTGCACCATTTTATAACTTTCTTGTGCAATTAGTGCTCCATAATAACTATTCATGACTTGTTTGCGGGTATCAATTTCACTTTTCGTGATTGCTTGCTGACTAGTTAACACAAGATCCTTGGTAGCTTTGAGTCCAACAATATATCTACCGTCGAATAATAATTGTGAGGCATCGAAACCCAACTTAAAGTTTTGAGGTTTTCCAAATTTTAACTCTGCAGAGGTACCTGGCTGACCGATTAGCTCTCCGGGAATCAATTGAACAGGCAATTCGAAAAAATTGGTATATTCTGCACCAGCATTTATGTTAGGCAAGCCGATTGAAGTTACTTCTTGCACTTTTTTCTTCGTACTCAGGTATTCAAGTTTTGAATTTTTGACATTCACATTGTTTTGCAGAGCATAGTTGATCGCATCTTTGATTGAGTAGGCTTTTTCTTCTTGTGCAGAAACAATTTGTACTCCAAGAAGCAGTACGGCGAGTAAAATGCCATTGAATGATGATAACTTCATTACTGATTTATTTTGTTTAAATAATTATTTAAATATTCTTTCCCTTTTGCTGAAACAATACCATGAAGGTGATAGTTCACATATTCGCGAAGCATAATTGCCATGTTGTTTTTATCATATTTTTCTGAACTTATTCGAATGATAACGTCGATGCAATTAATGTAAATAAGTGCAATAATTTCAGGATTCAATTCACTTCTATAAAGTTCCTCAGTAATCCCTTTTTGAAGGTTGTGCAAAATGTAGCTTTGAATATATTTTTCTTTGTGTTCTGTAAATTGATCCCAACTTTGGGGATAGTATTTTTGGATATCGTATAAGGTACTAGCGTTCATCTCGCTGATTTGAGAATAACTAGTCATTAGAATCATAACGAATTCCTCAATAGAGTTAGAAGCCTTTTTAGTGGTTTCCTCCACCTTTTTTTGCTCTTGTTTGAGGTGATTTTGAATGACAAGAAAAACGAGTTGCTCTTTGTTCTCCACAAAATAGTATAAGGTTTTTTTTGAGATCCTCATTTCTTTACTTAGGTCATCCATGCTAATGGATTTAATTCCATATTTAAAAAAAAGTTGTTCCGCTTGACCTAAAATGTCTATTAATGTTGTCATTTTTATATTTCAGTTGCAAATATATACAATCAACAACATTGGAAACAAATAAAAGTTTAAAAGTTTCCTAAGTTTTTACACAAATTAAAATACACAAAATCAATTATTTATGCATTTATATAAAATCGAAACGAAAAGCTGATCAAAAAACATTAACTTTGGCATAGCTATTGTAAAAGTATACTTACAGAAAACATCCAAGTTGAAAGACGGGATAAATGAAAAACAATTATTAACAAAAAAACAAACAGAATTATGAAAAAGTTATTCTTGATGTT
>CAMBZT010000014.1 GCA_945872405.1 Chitinophaga pinensis
TTCAAGGCGGATAATCATACCTAGGGAACAACCTTATCTTCTTTATTTTGCAGTGATGTCGAAGTATCCACCCCTGCTATCCCAAATTGATTATGCCCAATCAATCAGCTAATGGGAGAAGCTGAAAGTGAGCAAAGGCACTTAATTCCTTGAATTAAGCAGCCAAAGCGTAGTTAGACTCGCCGTATAAAAAAGTTTGAACATTGAGATTAAAGAGCCAACAGACAAAGCTCTACATGCAAACTAACAAACAACCCTACCGTCAATACCGGGCGGCCCCATAAATAAAAGAACGTTTTTGTTCTATTCAGAACATATTTTTTGAAACGAAAGTTTCCTTAATTTTTATCTTGGAAATCTAACTTAGAAATGCCAATCGCTTTTAGGAAACGCTTGATATTGATTTTCAAAGTTTCCTTCGTATGCACCACCATTCCTTTCAACACACCTTCTTCTGGTCTAGCCGTAAATTTAGAATCGCGATATTTGAAATCATCACCCAAAGGGGTGAAATAATACCCATAAAACGATTTCCGAGACTCGTTCTCAGGGCAAGTCACTTTTCGTACCCCATGCTGCGAAATCTCATCTGTACGGAAAATCACAGCTCTATTGAAAGAGGGCAATACGGCCTTTTGCATTTTTGTTACTTTCTCGTCCCATAACTCCAAATGCCCACCATACTGCTCTTTCCAATGTTTATTGAGGTAGATTAAGATATTCAAACGACGAAAAAGATTTTTCTCGGTATGCATATTATAATCTAAATGCACATCCACAAAACTTCCATTGGCACCTTGATGTATGCCACATCCATAGCCATCTAAAGTTAATTCCAAATCATCTAATCCAGAAATTTCTTGCCATACCTCAATCATTTCTTTGCTACGAATCGCTGTTCGCACTTGCTCAAAAATAGGATGAAATTTCTCGAAATGATATTCCTCTTTTTTGTTTTCATTAATAGACTTGCGCTTCACATGCATCTCTTCCATCTTTGGAAAATTCTCATACAAAGTATTAGCAGCAGCTTCACTTAAAAAATTTTCTAAGAGAATAAATTTGCAAGGCGTATTTGAATTGAATTCAACTTTTAACTCAGCTACTTTATTTTTATCAAAATAAATGGGATTTATAATCGACATATTTCTTGTTTGTTACAAAATTACGGATAAATAGCAGAATAATTATCCTAAAAAAATATAATAAGGCCAAGGACAGAAAGGAGCACAAGACTATAGCCTGCCAATGTTTTGAGTGGAATAAAAGCCTTGATGTCTAACTTCAATCGCCATTTGCAATAAGCAATCAAAAATAATTTATCGACACTATAGGCAATGATGGTTGCCCAAATAATGCCCAAAATACCAAAGCTTGGAAGCAATAGTAAACTGAGCGACACATTCAAAAGGAGTTCAATGGTTGCAGAAATCAAAACGATTTTATTTTGCTTCAATGCCATCAATATCGTTTGCGGAAATACCAATCTGCAAATCAGCAACAATGCATAATAATTAAAATAAGTAGCCGCTGGTGCAAACTCTTGATTAAAAACAAAAGGATAAATCCATTTGCTACATAATACCAAAACAATCATGGTTGGGAATGCGATATGCATTAAGAAACTACTTCGTTTTTTTAGTTCTGAAAGTCCTTGATTCAAATTGCTTGCAATACCTGGTATCATTGAGATACTGAGTGTATTGGCCAATAATAAAAACACTGGAAATTCACGAGCACCATAGCGGTACACACCAAATGCTCCCTTACCAAAATACTTGGTGACAATGAAAGCATCTATATATTCGGCGGCACCCGACATCAGATAAGACAAAGCTAAAGGTGCAGCTGCCATCAACAAAAGCATCATGGTTTGTTGATTATAAGTGAAATTGCCTTTAGAAAATAACTTAAAAAACGAATACAAAAATCGACATATACTAAATAGTACAATCGCAAAAATCAAATATTGAATGGGTAAATGAAAGCATACAATGATGATGGGACAAAGTGCTTGGACAATAAAAAACAACATACCATAATACACTAATGACTTATTTTCCTTTTCCAAAAGCATAGCGTTTTCAATACTGAAAGCAGGATTATTCGTCAATAAATAGACAATCAGACAAACTAAATAAATTGGATCAAATGACGGGCTTCTGAACAAGAAAAAATAAATTGAAAGCGCAAAAGCAGCTATCACACTAAAGCCCATACTTAAAAGCCACGTATGTCGAAGAAAATCTTCTTCTTTTTTAGGTTGAGAAAGTAAAGAGCTAAAAAGTGAGGAGACCCAAAAAAAACTAATGGAAGAAGCAATCATTAAAAAAGCCTCAAACAAACCGATATCTTCTTTGCTGTATGCCGCCTTTGCCAACACGATCCCCGGTAGGAGCAATGAAGAAAAACGAAGCATCTGAAAAAACTGATACGCCGAAATTCGCTGTTCCAAAGCATTGAAAAAGTTTGATTGCTCTTTTTTAATCATCTAAGTTTTAGAATGTTAAAAGTAAGTCATATTTGAAGATGATTTCATGACTTTAAAAAAAAATCTGAATCTGACATCAAATTGAAAAAATAATCCTATATTTGCACCCTAATAAATGGTGGTTGTAGCTCAGCTGGTTAGAGTATTGGTTTGTGGTGCCGAGGGTCGTGGGTTCGAGCCCCATCAGCCACCCTTTTAGAAGTCTTTCGGTTTTCCGAGAGACTTTTTTTATGTAGGGCCTGTCCACCGCTCCTCTTTCAATGCAAAGTATCTCCAATAAAAAATATTCTTTACTCATAAGCAAGTTTCACACGGTGGTCCCGCTTTCCGCTACTATCTTTTTTTTGGTAGAATGCACCAATAAAAAGGATAGTCGCTGCTATCGGTCAGGCGGTATTCCTCAATCGTCCTTAATAAATTTCTTCATGCCAGTATATTAACCCAATGTTATTTTATTAAAAAACTAGTATTCAATAAATGATACCATCATTTTTATTTATATTCGCACTCAATAAATCTTTAAGAATGAAACAAAAAAAATACTTCTTTTTCTTTTTATTGTGCTGGTATGGCAGCAGTATCCTCCAAGCACAATCTTTAGCACCAACAGTGGTATCCACGGCAGGTGGCTATGCCAGCGTCGGGTCAGTTAAGCTGTCTTATACCATTGGTGAAATGTCGGCAGTGGCTACCTTAAAAAAAACAACTTACATACTTACACAAGGATTTGAGCAGGCCGATATCGATCAAACAAATTCCCTATTGTCGCAAGAAAAAGACGGGCAAGATGCCTTAGTGGTCTATCCGAATCCTGCTACCGATTTTGTTTATATCGGTTACACAACGCCAGAAACGGGTCTTATAAAAATTAGTTTATTCGACGAAAAAGGAGCACTGGTGGCCTTTTTGGGCCAAGCTACTGTAGAAGGGACCAAGCATATCGATAAAATCGACTGCTCTACATTTGCAGCTGGAACCTACCATATAAGTGTTGAATGTCTATCTACCGCAGGGATTCATCTATATACTAAAGAAAGAAAAATAATCATCATCAACTAATCAATTAATAAAATAACATGAAAAAAATATTTACTTTTCTATGTACCGTTTCAATTTTACTTGCAGCATCTCAAATTTATGCACAAGTTCCTCAAAAAATAAACTACCAAGCGGTGGCACGAAACAGTTCGGGTGCGTTAATTGCAAGCACGAATATTGCTGTTAGAATCAGTATTCACGATGGGTCGGCTACTGGTACCACAGTTTATCAAGAGCGACATACGGCTACCACAAATATTTTGGGATTATTTTCTTTTGGTATTGGTACGGGTACAATAGTTACAGGTACTTTCGCTGGAATTGATTGGAGCACGGGCAATAAATTCTTACAAATCGAATTAGATCCTGTAGGTGGTACAAGCTATATCGATATGGGTACACAAGAATTATTAAGCGTTCCCTTCGCCTTATATGCCGCCAATGGTGGTGTAACGGGTCCCGCAGGTGCGGCAGGCGCTGCAGGTACGGCAGGTGCCACAGGACCGGCAGGTCCAACTGGACCAGCAGGTGCAGATGGACCGATGGGGCCAACAGGACCATCGGGTGGACCAGCAGGACCAACAGGCGCAGATGGACCAACAGGCGCTACAGGTCTAGATGGTGCTACAGGAGCGACAGGATTAACGGGCCCAGCAGGTCCGGCAGGTACCACAGGCGCTACAGGTCTAGATGGTGCTACAGGAGCGACAGGTGCAACGGGCCCAGCAGGTCCCGCAGGTACCACTGGAGCGACAGGATTAACGGGCCCAGCAGGTCCCGCAGGCACCACTGGTGCTACAGGATTAACTGGTGCAACAGGGCCGGCAGGTGCAACGGGTCCAGCAGGATCAACTGGTGCAACAGGGCCGGCAGGTCCTACAGGCGCCGCAGGTAGTGCCAATATTAGTGGTACTGCTAACTACCTTGTTAAATTTACTGCTGCCACTACAGGTGGTAACTCTAGAGTGTACGACGACGGCACGAATATTGGTATCGGTACCACCGCACCATCAGATTTTCTACATTTACATAATACTTCCGCTGCTATAACTGGAATCAATATGACTAATAGTATAACTGGTTCTACCTCAACAGATGGTTTTTACGTAGGTATGAACACAGTGGCCGGAGAGGGGTTGATCACAGTTGCAGAAAACCAAAACTTAATTATTGGTACCAATAATACAGAAAGAATGAGAATCACCAACGGTGGTAATGTAGGTATTGGAACGGCCTCGCCTACCACGAACCTTCATTTAAGCGGTCAAGCCAAATTTCAATACGATTATCCTTCTTATAGAGCTTCTTCGCAAGGGTTAGTGCTAAGATCTCAAACAGTTTCTTCCTCCTTTAATTTCCCTGCGATTAGCTTTGTTGGAAATACAATCGCAGGTGCCGTCTTATCATTAGAAACAACAAGCACGTTGAGCGTATATGATACAACGGGTACTAATCCTGGTGAAATTTCAGCCGCGTCTTTTAATATCATTAGCGATAGCAGAATGAAAAAAGAAATACATACCATTTCAACGTCAGAATACGAAGCGTACTTAAAACAAATTAGAGATATTCAAAGTGCAACTTATCTCTACAACTACGAAACCATGGATGCCAATAATTCAAGTTTAAGATATAGACCTACTTACCATATTGGATTCTTAGCGCAATCCCTACCTAAAGAAGCAGTACATGTGTTAAACAACTGCAAAAATCCAGAGATGGAAGGTAAACTGAATTATAGTTTAAACGAAATGATTGGTTTACATACCATCGGTATTAAAGCAATCGATGCAAAACAACTTGATATGCAAGACATGCTCGAAAAACAAGCTGCCATCATTCTTGCGCTTCAAAAAAGAATTGAGTTGTTAGAAAAAGCAAGTCACTAATAATAACACCTTTTACTATAATGAGAGAGCCAGCGCAAGCTGGCTTTCTTCGTTTAAAGAATAGAATACAAGATCCTATGGCGCGTGCGAACTTCTAGATGTTCTTGCTACCCTCTCTTCATATTCAAAATACATCGATATTTTTTGTTTGGTCCCTACTGTTCATCTGCATTTGCAATGCGGATGCGTAGATTTTGCATTTGTAATGCCAATTGAAATGCTTGTAGATTGCAAAGTTGAAAACTTTGCTTATGAATTCTCAGAAGTTACACTACGCTAAACTTACGAAAGCACATTTTAATCAATCGAAAATTTTGCGACAGGGATAGAAGCGGCTAGCTTGCTGGCGCAACGATAGTGGAGCGAGCAACTAATAGCGTATAGCCCGGTGGCTCTTTGTTTGAGAACTTGCTTATGCAGCGCAGCGAATGAAAATAAATATGCTAAAGAGCCAGTCGCCCTCAATAAAAAACTAGTTTTTTATAAAATCGAAAACGGCGTTTTGATACTTTGGTAATTTTACCAAGTCTTTCATTTTGAGTAATGAAGCATGCGGACCATCGACGATAAAAGGGTTGACCATCCATGGCTGTATGCCTTCTGGGTTGGTATATCCAGTGGTCATCACCTCTACCATTCCATTAGGCTTCGGCGTAAAACGCCAATCCCCTTCTGAAGTAACAATGCGGACAAAGCCTGTCTGCTTGGGCAATAGCGTTGGGAAACTTTTGAAGGTAATAGATAAAGCTTTGGTAGTAGGATCTTGCGTCAACTTGATATTATAGATCGCATCCCTATAATCCATAGGCCAAGGTACCTTGATCTCATAACGTGTGTACCATTCCATCTTGTCAACTGTCTTTACAATAGTAGCAGTAGCAATATCACTCATCCAGTTTTTTTGATTCACCACATCTTGATAGACAGCATACACCGCTGAAACCGTTCCAGGGAAAGAAGTTACAGCCATGTATTCTTTAAAATCTTTCTTTTCTTTCTCACGTAAAAATACTTTTACGCCGTCTTTATCTTTGGTGAGTTTCCAGTCAGATTGCGCAGTAGAAATGAGGCTTAGCGAAACCATCATACATAGTAGAATATTTTTCATTTTCAGTTTTTTATTAAAAAAATAGCCGAAGAGTTGATCAACGGCTATGGAATATATACAAATTATTTTACGAATTGTTTACAGGTGAATCACTTCTCCATAAGCCGCTGCAGTAGCTTCCATAATGGCTTCGCTCATGGTTGGATGCGGATGAATGGATTTCAATATTTGCTGCCCTGTAGTCTCTAAATTTCTTGCTACCACGAGCTCTGCTATCATCTCTGTAACATTGGCACCGATCAAATGTGCACCCAATAACTCACCATATTTAGCATCATAAATCACTTTTACGAAACCTTCTTTCGTGCCAGCAGCACTCGCTTTGCCAGATGCACTGAAAGGGAATTTTCCGATTTTTAAGGTATAACCTTTTGCAATCGCTTCTGCTTCTGTATAGCCTACAGAGGCAATTTCTGGCGAGCAATAAGTACAGCCAGGGATATTATTATAATCGATCGGCGTAGGATGATGACCAGCAATGGCTTCTACGCATGTGATCCCTTCGGCACTCGCTACATGCGCCAAAGCTTGACCTGGCACTACATCTCCGATAGCATAAATCCCTTCGACATTTGTTTTGTAAAAAGCATCCACCGCAATCAAACCTTTCTCCATTTTTACGCCGATTTCTTCTAATCCAATATTTTCGATATTTGCAGAAACACCTACTGCTGACAAAACCACATCACAGTCCAAAACCTCTACTGCCACAGGTGTTTTGACATGTACCTTGCAACCTGCTCCACTGATATCTACTTTTTCAACAGCAGATTTGGTTATGATTTTGATGCCTTTTTTCTTGAATATCTTTTCCAATTCTTTGCTGATATCTTTATCTTCTCTAGGCACGATGGTGTCCATAAACTCAACGATGGTCACTTCTGTACCCATAGTAGCATAGAAATAAGCGAACTCCACTCCTATTGCTCCACTTCCAACCACGATCATTTTCTTTGGTTGCGTCGGTAAAGACATCGCCTCACGATAACCGATTACTTTTTTACCATCGATGTTCAAATTAGGCAATTGACGGGCTCTTCCGCCTGTTGCGATGATGATACTTTTAGCAGCAATTTCTTTTTTAGTGCCATCGTCAGCCGTCACATCCATTTTTTTACCAGACTTCAATTTGCCAGTACCCATGATGACTTCGATTTTATTCTTTTTCATCAAGAAATTGATGCCATTACTCATACCTCCCGCCACATCACGACTTCTTTTGACCACTGCCGTAAAATCATGCGTTGCTTTATCAACATGAATGCCATAATCACTCGCGTGATTGATATATTCGAATACGTTTGCCGATTTCAATAATGCTTTGGTGGGAATACATCCCCAATTCAAACAGATACCACCAAGTGATTCTTTTTCGACAATCGCTACTTTCATTCCTAATTGAGCAGCACGTATCGCTGCAACATATCCACCAGGGCCAGAACCCAAAACGATCAAATCATAATTCATCTTTCTTTCTATTTAAAAGGTTAAACAATGCAAGGGCATTTCTACATTTCAGACTGCAAAGTAAAGTCAAATTAAGGAAAAAATACAATATTAGGTCAATGAATAGCTTAGAACTGCTATATAAGCTCCTTTTGATGCTCCCAAGCGCTCTTAAAAGACACTGTGCAATAAAAATGCATAAGAAAAAGAAATTCTCATGTCCAATTTAAAATTTATATCGCAATTTTGAACAATCAATTAAAACATTTGTTTCCTGCAAAGTATCATTCCATCACCATTTATGAAAAAGCTTTCTATTCTTCTAATTCTTTGTTGTTCTATTGCTTCAATATTTGCACAATCTGGCAAATTAAAGGGACGCGTTACAGACGCTGTGACCAATCAGTCTATACCTTTTGCGAATGTATTTCTACAGAATTCAACAACAGGTACCACAACAGATACGGCTGGTAATTTTATTTTTGATGACCTCGCTCCAGGATTTTATAATGTTCAAGTGAGTTTTGTTGGCTACGTAACCAAGAGTGTTTTTGAGGTGGAAGTAACGAAAGCGAAAATAGGGATACTAGATATACAGCTGGAAACGGAAGCTAAAGAAATTTCTGCCGTAGTAGTTACCGCATCAAAACAGTTTATCAAGACACAAGAAAGTCCAGTTTCTGTGCGTTCACTAGGCTTAAATGAGATACAGCGCTATCCCGGTGGTAATAGAGATATTAGTAAGGTGATTCAATCATTACCGGGTGTAGCACCCACCAATACCAATAGAAATGATATTATCATCAGAGGAGGTTCGCCATCAGAAAATAAATTTTATGTGGATGGTATAGAAGTGCCGACCATCAATCACTTTTCAACTCAAGGTGCCTCTGGTGGACCAGTGGGCTTAATCAATGTTGACTTGATTAAAGAAGTTGATTTTTATAGTTCCGCATTCCCTGCCAACAGAAGTACTGGCTTGAGTTCGAACATGGAGTTGAAATTAAGAGATGGCCGTGATGATAAAGCAGGTTTTAACTTTACAGTTGGCGCTAGTGAAGCTGCCTTATCAGTTGAAGGTCCTGTGAACAAAAAGAAAACGGCTACCTTTCTTATTTCGGCAAGACAATCGTATTTACAATTTTTATTTCAAGCATTAAAATTGCCTTTCCTCCCTACATTTAATGATTTTCAAATCAAAGTAAAAAGAAGAATTGGTACCAAACACGAAATTGAATTTTTAGGATTAGGTACTTATGATAGATTAAAGTTGAATCTAAAAGCCAACGAAACAGAATCTCAAAGATATTTCCTAAATATTATACCTGAACAAAAACAATTTTTTTATACCATGGGCGTGAAGTACAGATACTTTAGAGAGAATGGTTCATGGACTTTTGTGCTAAGTAGAAACATGCTTAATAATCAATCTGTGAAATATGAAGATAATATTAAGAACAATCCCAAAACTTTAAACTATACCTCGCAAGAAGCAGAAAATAAATTAAGAATTGAAAATACCACAAGAGTAAAAGGCTTCAAAATTACAACAGGTATTTCTTATGAATATGATAAGTATACGAATGTTTCAAAATTTAGATATACCACGCCAACTGGTCAGTTTAACGCAAACATTAATTCTAATCTAGACATGCATCGCTTTGGTATTTTTGCACAAGTGAGTAAATCTTTTGCAGATAATAAACTTGATTTGTCATTAGGACTAAGGGCAGATGGGAATTCCTATAATAAAGAAATGATAAAATTGTATAAACAAGTATCACCTCGCTTTTCTTTAGCGTATAAATTTGCACCAAACTTTGCCCTTAACTTTAATACTGGCCATTATTATCAGTCGCCACAGTACACTACCATGGGCTTTAGAGATAATAATGGTGTTTTAGTAAACAAAGATTATTTGAAATATATCTCTTGTACACATGTTGTGTTAGGACTAGAATATAATAGTAAATTTAATTCAAAGTTTAGCGTTGAGGGGTTTTACAAATACTATAACAACTATCCTTTCCTAACGAACGACTCTATCTCCTTTGCCAATCTTGGAGGAAGTTTTGGGGTAGTAGGTAACGAGCCGGCTATTTCTAATGGACAAGGAAGAGCATACGGCGCTGAATTTTTATACCAACAAAAATTGCTTAAAGGATTTTTTGGTTCTATTTCTTACACCATTTTTGTGAGTGAGTTCAAAAATAAGAACGGCAAATTTGCTCCAAGCGCTTGGGACAACAGACATATTTTAAGCACCACCTTTGGAAAGAAATTTAAGCATAATTATGAGATTGGAACTGTTTTCAAATTAGCAGGTGGAACACCTTACACTCCAATAGATTCTGCCTATTCATCCTTAAAACCTGTATGGGATATTAATCAATCAGGCGTATTAGATTATGATTTAGTAAATAGTAAAAGGTTAGGATTATTTTATCAGCTAGATATACGAGTGAGTAAGAAATGGACTTTCAAAAAATGGAATTTAGAGTTGTATATCGATATTCAAAACATCACTAACTTTAAACAAAAAGCGGCACCAGTATTGAATGTTGTGACCGACGAGAACAATCAACCAATCACCAATTTATCCAATCCATTTTACTATCAAACAAGATCGATAGCCAATACCAATGGCACTTTGCTGCCTAGCTTGGGCTTTATCATTGGATTGTAGAAACTGAATTGATCTTACAGCAAAGATTGACATTTATCACTTTCGGCAAATGCTTTGATCACAGCATTGCGTTTTTTAAGCAATCGAGTAAGATAGCTTTTGAGAAATAAATGATCCACTAACCTTCCTAGTATACCTAAGGATGCTTCGTATCTAAACTCATCACGCATCTGCGTCAAGCCACTTTCAACACTGAAGAGATGCAAATGATGGATGGATGTAAAAACGCCTTGCAACATTTCATCAACAAAATAATGTGGCCGATTGAATTCTGTTATCTTACTTTGTAGCGTTTGCGTCATAGCGAAATGTTTTGCTCTCCATGTAACGGTTTCGTTC
Source organism: Chitinophaga pinensis (assembly GCA_945872405.1). Classification (GTDB taxonomy): domain Bacteria; phylum Bacteroidota; class Bacteroidia; order Chitinophagales; family CAMDFR01; genus CAMDFR01. The sequence continues at coordinate 10,998 of CAMBZT010000014.1, forward strand.
AATTCAATCAAGCCGGCCATTCTACCAGCAATCGCCTCTTCATTGCTTTGTGATGTAGATATTTTATGCAAATCGATACTTCTCGACAAATCAAAAACTCTTTCTATGGGAGCATCGATATAGGTGATAAGAGTGATCGTTGACATAGAGATAAAGCTTGCATGCTAAAGTAATCTAAAACTTGATGATTGCCAATTCTTCTTTTGATTTCATGAATGGATTTTAGCACAAGTCTTTTAGAAACTGTAAGATGAATCAAAAAAGTATATTGAAAAATATTTGTATTTTGTGAAGCAGATTTTTCGCTATACATGACACAAAGATTACTATACATCCTTTTGCTTTTCTCCTGCTGCTTTTCGCAGCCTATGAAAGCGCAATCATATAGCCATACCAGCGGACAAAGTATGATACAACCATTAATATTGCTTGAATTATTAAAGACTACATTGTGAAAATAAATAAAAAAAACGTACTTCTTGCCATTGGATTATTGACCATTTGTGCTGTCATCAATGTGCTTCACAAGATAGATGGCGCTTTGATGGCATATGAACTAGCTTGGGGTTCTAGAATATTGATTATTGCTATTTTTTCTTGGTTTTCATTTCAAAAAAAATCATTAACCTGGTGGACCTTCACTGCCATGATGGCGGGCGCGGAATTTGGTCATGACTTTCCAACAATTGGTAAAGAATTAGATGTATTGAGTTCCCTTTTTCTGAAACTTATCAAATGTATTATTGCACCATTAATCTTCTCAACATTGGTTGTAGGTATTGCGGGGCATAGTAATATCAAACAGGTTGGACGTATGGGATGGAAGTCTATCTTGTATTTCGAAATTGTGACCACCATTGCCCTATTTATTGGCTTAGTTGCTATTAATATAACACAGGCTGGAGTTGGGTTTCACGTACCTGACGAAATTTCATCAAGTGCCTTGCCCATTATTGTCAAACATACTTGGAAAGATTTAATTCTAGATATTTTTCCAGAAAACTTTGCGAAATCAATTGCTGAGGGGCAAGTATTACAGGTGGTCGTTTTCTCTATCATTTTTGCCGTTGGGCTGGCGATGGTGAAGAGTGAAAAAAAACAAATAATATTGACTTGGCTTGAAGCTTTAAGTGAAATCATGTTTAAGTTTACCGATATTGTAATGTTTATTGTACCTATCGGAGTATTTGGCGCAATGGCCGTTACAGCCTCCAAAGTAAATATAGAATCCTTCAAATATTTTGCATACTTAATTATGACGCTTTATGCTGCGTTGATTGTTTTTGTGCTCATAGTGTTATTACCCTTGGCATTGCTTTGTAAAATAAATATTGTCAAATTTATCAAAGCCATGGCAGAGCCAATAACCATTGCATTTAGTACGGCTAGTAGTGAAGCAGCCATGCCTTTAGCGATGGAAAAAATGATTGAATTTGGTGTCCCTAAAAAAATCGTTTCCTTCGTTTTACCTACTGGATACAGTTTTAACCTAGATGGGACTACCTTGTATTTATCCATGGCATCTATATTTGTGGCACAGGCCGCAGGATTACACATGTCTGTTGGAACGCAAATAGTCATGATGCTGACACTGATGCTTACCAGTAAAGGGGTAGCTGGAGTGCGCTCAGCATCATTGGTTATTTTGCTTGGAACAGCATCACAGTTTGGTTTACCTGAAAAAATAATTGCTTCGATGTTTGCCTTTGATATTTTTATGGATATGGCACGTACTTCCATCAATTTGATAGGAAATTGTATGGCAAGTGTGGTAATTGCAAAATGGGAAGGAGAATTTATCGAAACAGAAGATCCAAGCGATTCACGACAAACCTCTTGATACAAAGTACCAGAAATAACGCATCATTTTAGCATCAGAAAACCATTCAACATTAGGGCAAATTTGAACCTATACTGCATGCACATATCTAGATGAAGATTGTTCTTTGCAAATAGCCCTTTTGCATTCTCTAGTATATCAAAATTATTATTCATCAGAACACAATAATTATACAAATAATTCAAAAAATTGACCGTATATCAATTCATGATGAATGGCAGATGAATTATCATTTCAAAATTGTTACTGCATAAAATACATTTGCCATCCAACACCGCCGCCAGATTTGACAACTTTGTGAAGTTGTCAAATCTGGCAAAAAAATAAAAAACAAAAAAATACCATGGCAAAAGTGGAACATTATTTTACAAAATTTGAAACAGACAAATTTTATCACATTTATAATCGATGCATAGACAAAAAGGCATTATTTAAAAACGAGGACAATTACTACTTCTTTTTAAAACGATACAACGATTATCTACTTCCTGTTGTTCAAACATATGCCTATTGCCTTTTAGGAAACCATTTCCATTTACTAATTAGGATCAGAAGTGAAATTGAACTAAGTAATTTTAAAAATGAAGCAGGTGTTAAATTATCTTGGTCTACTCACGATATGGTTAGTCATCAATTTCGAAAATTTTTTCAATCTTATTCTATGGCATTTAATAAGCAACAGGGTAGAATTGGTACCTTGTTTCAAACACCGTTTAAAAGAGCATTGGTAACTAACGAAAAATACCTGAAAAGATTAGTGTATTACATCCATATAAATCCATTGCAGCATGGGCTCGTTAATGATTTTCGACTATGGAAATGGAGCAGTTATCGAGCAATTGCAATGTATACACAAAATGTACTTGAATATCAAGAAATATTGCATTGGTTTGGAGGAGCAATGGATTTCGAAAAATTCCATACTGACAAAATTTATCGACTCAAATATGTATAATAGACCAATGAGCCGAAGGTCAATAGCAAAAGGGATAGCAAAAATGCAGACAGCAACTATCGATATCAACAAAATTTCCTTACCTTTGTTAAATGCAAAGCAGAGTTATTTTAGACCATAAACAAATCGCTCTTATTATAGATAGGCTTTGTTATCAAATTACTGAAACACATAAAGATTTCAAAGAGGCTGTTTTAATTGGAGTTCAACCGCGCGGTGTTGATTTAGCAGAAAGACTCTTCGATCGATTTAAGCAGCTATTTCCAGATTATAAAATCCCTTATGGGAAATTAGATATCACCTTCTATAGAGATGATTTCAGAAGAAGTGACAAAGCTTTTTCTCCTAGTGTTACCGATATTGAATTTAGTATAGAAGGCAAAAACGTACTTTTAATAGATGATGTGCTTTTTACAGGCAGAACCATCCGCTCGGCACTGGATGCTTTATTAGATTTTGGACGACCTAATGACGTTGAGTTGGTGGTATTGATCGATCGTCGACTTCAAAGACACGTTCCTATCCAAGCAAAGTACATTGGCAAAACAATCGATTCTATCATTTCAGAAAAAGTGAAAGTATTTTGGCAAGATAAAGATGGAATGGATAAAGTAGAAATAATTACAGAACCAATCATAAACGTAGAAAATTAAATGAGCGCATTAAGCACCAAACACTTGCTGGGCATCAAATACATCAATACAGATGATATTCATTTAATTTTACAAACTGCAAAAGAATTTAAAGAAGTCATCAATCGACCAATCAAGAAAGTTCCTTCTTTGAGAGATTTAACAATAGCTAACCTGTTTTTCGAAAATTCAACTAGGACTAGAATTTCTTTTGAGTTGGCTCAAAAACGCTTAAGTGCTGATGTAATCAACTTTTCAGCCTCAGCATCCTCTGTAAAAAAGGGAGAAACCTTGCTCGATACTGTCAATAATATTTTAGCCATGAAGGTAGATATGATTGTAATGCGACATAGTTCGGTAGGGGCACCTATGTTCTTAGCGAATAAGATTGATGCAAACATCATCAATGCTGGAGATGGGACACACGAACATCCGACTCAGGCACTTTTGGATGCCTATTCAATTAAAGAAAAAGTTGGCGAGCTAAAAGGAGTACGAGTAGCTATTATTGGAGATATAAGACATTCACGTGTAGCATTGTCTAATATTTATTGCCTCACTAAAATGGGAGCAGAAGTGATGCTAGCAGGACCGCCTACTCTGATTCCAAAACACATCGAAAGTCTCGGAGTAAAGGTTACTTACAATGTAAAAGAGGCTTTAGAATGGTGCGATGTTGCCAACATCTTGAGGATTCAATTAGAAAGACAGGATATTAAATACTTTCCAACTTTGCGAGAATATGCCCTTTATTATGGCATCACAAAAGAAATTCTCGATTCGCTCAATAAAAAAATCCTTATCATGCACCCTGGCCCTATTAACCGTGGTGTAGAAATTTCTTCTGATGCTGCTGATTCACCGCAGTCAATTATTTTAGACCAAGTAGAGAATGGAGTTGCTATCAGAATGGCAATAATGTTTCTGCTTGCTGGTAGAAGTTTCACTTAAGTTACTTTTGCTAGGATTTGATTCCAAATCACCAAAGCGAACAAAGCAAAAATCGGTAGCAAAATAAGTTTGCTATGTAAGGTTCTTCATATTATTTCGAAAAAAACAAGAACCAATTCACTAATTTTGTGGTTTAAAATAGAAATGGAATTTACAAAAGAACAGTTAAAAACTGAGATCATCAAAACGATGAAAACTATATATGATCCAGAAATACCTGTTGATATTTATGAACTAGGATTAATCTACGAGGTAAATATCGATGAGCAAAATCATGTTGAGATTGTTATGACGCTCACTTCTCCTTCATGTCCAGTGGCTGGTACGATGCCGCAAGAGGTTGAACAAAAAGTGAAAGGGGTGGCCGGGGTTAGTGACGTAACACTTGAGTTAGTTTTTGAACCACCTTGGAACCAAGACATGATGAGTGAAGAAGCACAACTTGAATTAGGATTTATGTAATCTTTTTAATAAACAATAGTTAATAATAAATAATGTATCCAGTAGAATTAGTCTCCCCAATGAAAAAAGACCTAACTGACATAGGTTTTAAAGAACTTTTATCCACCACAGATGTAGTAGATAATTTAGAAAATCAGACAGGTACCACCTTTCTTGTCTTTAATTCAGTTTGTGGCTGTGCAGCAGGTTCTGCCAGACCAGCAGTCAAAATGGCGTTGAGCAACGAAAAATTACCTGATCATTTAATCACTGTTTTTGCGGGTGTAGACAGCGAAGCAGTAGCGAAGGCTCGTGAGTACACAATGCCTTATCCAGGATCCTCTCCTAGTATGGCTATCTTTAAGGATGGTAAACTAGTTCACTTCATCGAACGCCATCAAATAGAAGGTAATAATGCACAGGTAATTTCCGACCATCTAAAAAAGCTTTTTGATCACTTCTGTTAATTCAACAGGTAGAATCTATAAAGTGATTTAAATATTTATACCAACTTTAATTTTAGCTACAATTAGCTATATTCATCAATCATTAAACACTAAGATTAATGTCACGATATCATTTACTTACCATAAAAAATGTAACTAAAGAAACACACGATTCTGTTTCTGTCACTTTTAGTGTTCCCTCTGAATTACAGGTCAGTTTTAATTTTATTCAAGGTCAATACGTAACTCTGAAATTAAACATTCAGGGCGATAATGTTGTCAGATCTTATTCTATTTGTAGTAGTCCTTTCGAAGTAGGACAATTTTCAGTAGGTATCAAAAGAGTAGATGGTGGTAAAGTTTCTAATTATATTAATGATACAGCAAAAGTAGGTGATCAAATTGAAGTAATGGAACCAAATGGCCGTTTCTATTCAATATTAGATGCCAGTAATGAAAAGCACTATTACTTGTTTGGTGGTGGTTCTGGTATTACACCAATGGTTTCAATCATCAAAGCAGTATTAGAAAAAGAACCGAAAAGTAAGTTGACTTTGTTTTATGGTAACAGAAATGAAGAGAGTATTATTTTCAAAAAACAATTAGAGACTCTAAGCACCAATAATCCTGATAAGCTGAACCTGGTGCATGTATTGAATGAAAGCAAACCGGAATGGACAGGCTACCAAGGCTTGATGAACAAGGAGATGAATCTCAAACTAATTAAGGAGAATAGTAGCCTCAATTTTCAAAATGCAGAATTTTTTATCTGTGGTCCTGAAGTAATGATGAACGAAGCTAAAGCAGCCATCATTGAATTAGGAATTCCTAACGAAAAAATACATATCGAATATTTTACAGCAAAACAAAATACTGAGGACGCAAAGCCTTCTGAATCGGGTACTTCAGATATGCCAGAAATAACAAGTGGCAAGGCCAAAGTAAAGATTAAATACGATGGCAATGTGGTAGAATTTGAGATGAATGTAAAACATACTGTGCTTGACGCAGCATTAGATGCTGGCTATGATCCTCCTTATTCTTGTATGGTGGCTGCTTGTTGTACTTGCAGAGCTAAACTTGTGAAAGGCAAGGTACATATGGATGACAGAGAATCCCTCACCGATGCTGAAATAAATGATGGTTATGTTTTAACGTGCCAAAGCCACCCTAGAACTGAAATTGTAGAGTTTGATTATGATATTTGATTCCTGAATCGAAGACATACAACAATAAAAACCCAACTCATCAGTTGGGTTTTTCTATGAATACAAACTTTAATTTTATTTAGATTCCTGAGCCGGGAGAGCTAGTACTATAGATTCCTTCGGTATGATTTTTTTCCCAGTCATACACACGTACCAGATCTTTATTGGTAACAATGCCTTTAATTTTACCATCCTCCACTACAGGTAAAGCTTGAAATTGTCCATCGCCCAATATTTTCAGCAGGTCTTCCAAGGAAGTTTCTGGTGTTACCGTCACAGGATTTTTTGTCATGATATCACCTAATTCAAATTTTTCGTCCAATTGATTTGAATTAAAAATTGCATCGTTTTGAAGATGGTTTTTAATAAAACGTAGCATATCATTGATACTTACAATTCCAATTAATGTATCGTTTTCTGTCACAGGTAAATGCTGAACCTTATACTCTGTAAAGAATTCAAGCAATTGAGAAGGTTTGTTATGAATATTCGCGACAATTACTTTTTGAGTCATGATGTCTTGTGTTTTAATCTTTGTGCTCATAATTTATTTTTTTGAATAGGATGTAAAATTAAAAAGTATTGAGCATAAAACAATGATATAGCTGAAACTTAACTTTAGATTTTTTTTGTGCGTGCCCCTATCGGGTCCGGCTGTTTACAGTGCCCAGAAGTATCTGGGGCACCTGCTCCCATCCGTCATGCGGCATCTATTTACTTTGCTATATTTCGATTAAAGCATGATATATATCATCTTCAAAAAAATTTAATAACGATTGCTTAAAAATAATTAATCATAAAAATGCAATTGACTTCTCAATGGTTGAAACTAAACGCTTACGGCAGGGATAGAAGAAGTGCCGTGCACGCCGAATAGCTCGGTCTCGTATCCTTGGGCTTTTGACAAGGAACGAGAGCCGCCCACATAATACATAACAAAAAAAAACTTGCACAATAATTTGTACAAGTTTTACATGTGCCCACGACAGGATTCGAACCTGCACACCGTTGCCAGCACCACCACCTCAAAGTGGCATGTCTACCAATTTCACCACGTGGGCATTTTATTTAGAACATTTCCAAGAAAATAGATCACTCCATTTTTAGGAATACAAATCTAAAAAATATCTGTCAATCAGGTGAAAAATATATAGCTTTACGTAATATATTTATTTTCTATGGTGATTATTTGTGAGAGTGGCTCTACCAAAGCAGATTGGGCTATTATTGAAAACGAAGGCAACATTACACACACAGAAACAATTGGTATTAATCCATTATTTCATGATGCTAGTTTTATTGTGCATGAATTAGCAAAAAATCATGTATTAAATTCAGTCAAAAACGATATCACAACCATTAATTATTATGGAACTAGTTGCTCGGCTGAAGTAAGAAATAAAATAATTAGAGATGGGCTATCCACTTTTTTTAACAAGGCAACAATTGCTGTAGCTCATGATTTGGATGGGGCCGTTTTTGCAGTAGCAAAAAAAGGATTACCTGCCATTGTAAATATACTAGGAACTGGGAGTAATTCTTGTTACTATGATGGTAATGGTATCACCCAGCAAATTGGAGGCAACGGTTTTATAATAAGCGACGAAGCAAGTGGTGCCTATTTTGGGAAAGTCTTAATTGGAGATTATCTGAATCAATTATTGCCCACTAATATGCAACAATATTTAAAAGAAGAGTTGAGACTTACCAGAGATGAATTACTCGACAATATTTATAAAAAGCCAAATGCAAATGTCTATTTATCAAAGTTTACAAAGGTTTTTACGCAATTTAAAGATCAAGAATATGTGCAAAAAACGCTAACAGAAGGATTTGGCATTTTTGCTACGAAACATGTTTGTAGATTTCCAAATTATGAGGAGATACCCACACATTTCATTGGATCAATAGCCTTTCATTTTAAAGAAATTTTGAAAGAAGTTTGCGAATCAAAATTGATTCATTTTGGTAACGTGATTCAAAAACCCATGGACGGTCTGATTCAATATCATTTTCACAAAAATTAATGAAGTACTTAATACTCTTCTTACTACTTTCTACTGTTTTTATAAGCAATGGTCAAAGTGGACCGGTGGCCATATATGAAAAGCATTTATTGTTTAATGATAGTCGTTTATATCAGGTAAAGGATACGGCTCCGATAGTTTATAATCGCTACAATGGAGCTTTAGTTTCGGTAAAAATGTATTATTCAAACACAAAATTACTTCATGGTGAATTTATTCAGAAAGATGCCACCAATTTTTTCTTTACTGAGTATGACATTATTGGAAATATAATTACGAAGGGCTTAGTATACATAGCAAGTAAGATATTTTATACAGACACAATCAAAGCCATGTCACCCATTACGCTAAAAACTACTAATATCACTTATCATCAATACTTTCGGCTAAAGAGAACTAATAATTGGGAATACTTTATTGTGGACAGTATTCATGAAAAAGACATCATTTTTAAAAATGATACGATTTTCAAAATAGAAATACTAAATAAAATTGATGCCATCAATCCAGATTCATTATCCAAGAAATTATTGGGGCTTTGGTATGCTCATATTTCCAATTCGAACTCTGATTATATCCTGTTAACAAAATATAACAGAGATTACAATTTTAATTTCACGAGCCACTTTCATCCGGACTTCACTTATAATACTGAGCTAAGATTCATCGAGAACACGCAAGAGAAAGGATTAAATGTTGGCAAATGGAGTCTCATTGATTTGCGAACAATCCATTTAAATTTTAACAATGGAGTTGAACAATCCTACAAAATAGCTTATCTAAGTCAAGATGTTTTAATTTTAAACCTGAATTAAAAATCAAATAATAAATCTCATGCACAAGAAATTTTTACTCGGACTCGTTTTACTAATTTCGTCCACATTCGCATTCTCACAAATTAAATATGACTGGAAACAATCAAATAGTGCTGGTTATGATTATAGATTTGTGGAGAATGATCCCACTCAAGCGCGATACTATACTTTAAAGAATGGTTTAACTGTCATTCTATCGGTGAATAAAGAAGAACCACGTCTACAAACTTTGATTGCAACAAAGGCAGGAAGCAAAAATGATCCTGCAGACCATACTGGTTTGGCTCATTACTTAGAGCACATGTTGTTTAAAGGTACAGATAAGTATGGTACTAAAGACTGGGCAAAAGAGAAACCACTATTAACTCAAATTGAAAACTTGTATGAGTTATATAATCATACTACTGATATTGAAAAAAGAAAAAATATCTATCATCAAATAGACTCAGTAAGTGGCGTTGCAGCAACTTACTCAATTGCTAATGAGTATGATAAAATGATGAGTAATATCGGTGCAAAAGGAACTAATGCCTTTACCTCTTTTGAACAAACAGTGTATGTAAATGATATTCCAACCAATCAATTAGATAAATGGCTAACAATTGAAGCAGAGCGTTTCAGAAATCCAGTATTAAGAATTTTCCATACAGAGTTAGAAGCAGTGTATGAAGAGAAAAATATTGGTATGGATGAAGACGATACAAAAGTATTTGAAATACTTTTTTCGGCACTTTTCCCAACGCATAACTATGGTACACAAACTACCATTGGTACTATTGAACATTTAAAAAACCCATCATTGATAGCTATCAAAGACTACTACAATCAAAATTATGTTCCAAACAATATGGCGATTATTTTATCAGGAGATTTAGATTTTGATGCTACCATTAAAAAAGTAGATGAGCACTTTTCTTACATGCAATCCAAACCAGTAAAGGAATATAGCTTCACACCAGAGGCGCCTATTACTGCACCCATCATTAAAACAGTTTTAGGACCAGATGCTGAATCTGTTGAGCTGGCGTTCCGATTCCCAGGTGCCAACACCAAAGATGCACAGTTATTAGATTTAATGAGTAGTATATTGAGCAATGGAACTGCTGGTTTACTTGACTTAAACTTAGTATTGAAACAAAAAGTATTAAGTTGTAGCGCTGGTGCTTGGTCCTTACGAGATTATAGTGTGCTTTTTATTGATGGTAAGGCAAAAGAGGGGCAGTCTTTAGATGAAGTAAGAAAGTTATTGGTAGAACAAATCAGTAACTTAAAAAGTGGCAATTTTGATGAATCTACCATTAAAGCAGTAGTGAGCAATTATCGCCGTCAACTTATAGAGACATATGAAAGTAACGGAGGGCGCGCCTATTCGCTTTTAGGATCATTTATTTCTGGTACCGATTGGGCCGATGTGCTGAGCACTACAGAATATATGAACACTTTGAGCAAGAAAGACATCATGGATTTTGCCAACAAATATTTAAAAGATAACTACGTATGCATTTACAAAAAAACTGGCGAAGATAAGAATGTTTTAAAAGTGGAAAAACCACCCATTACGCCTGTTGAAGTGAATAGAGAAAATCAATCTGATTTTCTTAAAGAAATCATTGCAATGCCTGTGACACCGATTGAGCCCGTTTTCTTGAACTTCGATTCAGATATCCAGAAATCAAAAATGAATCAAGCGGTTGTACTAGGAGTAAAAAATAAAGATAATCAGCTTTTCAATCTCAATTATGTATTTGATATGGGTAAAAACAATGATAAAAAGTTACCCCTAGCCATTGAATATTTACAATATTTAGGTACAGATAAAATGAGTGCTGAGTCAATAAGCAAAGAGTTTTATAAACTAGCATGCAACTTTGATGTAAGCAGCGGCAATGATCAGGTTTCTGTCTCTTTAAGTGGTTTACAAGAGAACTTCGAGCCAGCAGTAAAGTTGTTTGAAAGCTTGTTAACGAATGCAAAGGCAGATGATATAGCATTAAAGGGCATGATTGCAGACATGATTAAACAAAGAGCAGATGACAAAATGGACAAGAATAAGATTAGCTACGAAGGCATGATGTCTTACGCAAACTATGGTCCTAAGAATCCATTTAATGATGTGATTAGCAATGCTGACTTGTTAAAAATTAAGTCTTCAGAGTTAGTAAACATGATTCACGATTTAACCAGGTATGAACATAAAGTTTTGTATTATGGTCCAAACAACCTTAATGAGATGATTGTTACTTTAGCCAAATACCATGTTGTTCCTACCGTAGTGCTCCCTTACCCAAAAGCAGTGTTGTATCCTTACCAACCAACAAACGAAAATCAAGTTTTCTTTGTACATTCAGATGGTATGAAACAGGCTCAAGTAACTTGGACAAGAAAAGTTGGTGACTTCGAAGCAGTGATGTTGCCGATTGCCAATCTTTTTAACGAATATTTTGGAAATGGGATGTCTGCAATCGTTTTTCAGACAATTCGAGAAAGTAAGGCACTAGCCTACTCTACTTTTTCGACCTTTAGAACACCAAGAAAAAAAGAAGATCCATTTACTACATTCTCTTTTGTAGGAACACAAGCAGATAAATTTAATGATGCAACAGCTGCTATGAATGAATTATTAACCACTTTACCAGAGAGTCCAAAATTGTTTGAAACTGCAAGAGTTTCCTTAGCGAACAATATATCAACAACGAGAATTACTAAATCAAATATTTTGTTTACTTATCTACGAGCAGAAAAATTAGGAATAGACTATGATATTAGATCAAAAGTCTATAGCAACCTAAATACCTTTTCTTTTGAAGATATTAAAAAATTCCATGCAGCAAATTATAGTCTAAAGCCTTATACCTATACTGTATTAGGAGATAAAAATAAAATCAAAGAAACTGACCTCCTGAAACTAGGTAAAGTGTCTTATCTCACACTTCAAAATATTTTTGGATATTAAGTTTTCACTAAAGAAACTTTTAGTAAGCATCGATAAAAAATGAAGATCCCTTGATACTATAATGTATTAAGGGATTTTTTTCGCCATGGGTATCAGAATACACCTCAATACCTCGACCAATCTTAAGAATAATAAACCAAATTATTTAAATTTAGATATCAATGCTAAATTAAGTTTACGCTAAACACTTCTAAAAAAACTTGAGGCAGTCAAGCTTATTTCTATAAAAACTTGCGGAACAAAAATTAAAAGAAAAGACGGCTGCCTAATTCATCCTTACTCCATCTATAAGACTATAAAAAGCCATCTCTCTGGCATTTAAATGGTTAACAATATATTAAATAGCTTAAATTAAAACTATAAGTCATTAACTTTTTTTACACTAAATTTATAAATGATAATTAATAAAATAATTTTATTAACAATCACATTTTTATATTATAATAACCTGCTTTTCGTGTAACATTTTACGATTTTAATCGTAAGTGAATAAATGAATAAAAAATTATAAAAAAAATAAAATGAATAATGCTTTTACTTTAACTCAATGCCGCTACAAAATAGAATCCCTTCAATTGAAGATCAATTGCACGGTAAAGGATACATTTAGACTGTTTTTATTTTTTTTCTGTTTGTTCCAAATCAAAGGAATCGAGTTAAAAGCGCAAGACAATAGTCTCACGAATTCAAGTTTTGAATATATGAGTGGCGTACCCACCAGACACTCCATGTTCGATGATTACGCAAAAAATTGGCAAAATGCATTGCCAAGAAGTGTTTCACCGCCAGATTTGTATTTGAATAACTCATCTTCCAAATTCACCTCTTGGACTACTGTTTATGATGCAGTGCAAATAAAAGATGCAAGTCAATTTCATGGATGCGCCTTCGCTGGTTTCTTTATTAATTATAATAATGGAATTACAGACCCAAAATTTAAAGAATATATACTTCAACGTGTAGATTTAAAAGCAGGTACTACATATACATTAATGATTGACCTAGCAAAATCAAATTTAAGTTCCTCCAATGATTTAGACTTCGACTTTGGAATTTATGGATATACTGGATCAGTACCTGCTAACCACATCAATTATTGTGTTATACAATCAGATGGCACCAGCGCACCATTACTTGCAAGCATTTCTAAAGTAGGAATAGGCTATGATGTAAGAACATTTACCATTTCATTTACACCTTCCCAAGATCAAGAATATATTATGTTTGGAGGAACTGGCTGTGGACTTAACGCCACCAATGTTGGATATGTATACTTTGACAATATCCGATTAAACGACTCCGATCATAGAGTTCTGAATCCAGAGGTATTATATGTCACCAATGAAACACGTGGCTGTTGCTATTCAAAAACAAAACCAGAATTCAAGTTAACAGGTAATAGAGCTCCACTGGGCGCAAGCATACAGTGGTCGCAAAAATCTAGCAACCCCGAATTAATCACCTTTACTTCTAGTACTGATTCCTCAACCAATATTCTTGGTATTGGAACTTTAACGCCTGGTTTGTATGAATTTTATTATTCCTTCTTACGTGGTGCAGACATAGCTATTGATACCTTTCAGATTAATGTAACTGCTGCTATCGACATAAGTGCTGGAATTGACCGTTTGAGAACTTCTACAACCATCATAGAATATGAGGAAGACACTATTGTTGTTGATGCCAATGCCAACCCAATGTGCGGCTCTATAATTTATTCAATGAATGCCTCTCCATCTTGGGATACCATTATTGCCGAAGAATATCAAACTTGGTGGAGTATGACAAGAAATGATGGTTCTGAATGGGTCTTCCCAAATTATTGTGTAGCGTATAACGGTCTCAATGAAGGTACAGTTTTGGTGGAAGAAAATCGTTACTATGGAATAGCACCTCTCACTACTTGCAAACAGGACACCTTATTCCCAACACGTTACAAAATGCGCAATCCAGGTTGGCATCCTCAAAACAGTTTTTTGTTGGCTGAGGCTCAAGACACAATCAAATTCATGTGGCATGTAAAGGATAATTGCGACAATATTTATATAGACACCATTAAAGTCATTCAAAATAGGGTTAGCCTTGTAGCACCTGCCTATAAATGTGTAGGCGATACTGTCTTAATACATCAATTTGTTGATTCTTTTGTCAATAGATTAAACGGAAGAGCCGGTCTATTATTTCATTGGGAAATAGTATCAGGCTCTGGTAGATTTCTCGATCCAAGTAATACAATCGACTCTATGCATTTAGTTATTAGTGGTGGTCCATCGATAAAAGTACAACTTACTGTGACCGATACCATTACAGGTGCTTCCTTTTATTGTATAAAAGATATTTCTACCAACATACAATTCTTTAATGCAGGTCGCGATCAAATTAAATGCACTACTTCATGTGGACGTAATGACTTTATCATGATAGCTTCACCATCATTCGATACAATCAATATGTATGATGCACAAACATGGTGGAGCATGATAAGAGCTGACAGCACTGAGTGGGTGTTCCCTAACTATTGTACACCCTATAACGGACTAAACGAAGGTACAGTATTTGTGGAGGAAAACATGTTCTACGGGCCGAGTCCAACATTCACATGTAATCAACCGGAGTTAGAAAAAATACCAACAAGGAACAAAAATCCTGGATGGCATCCGAGAAATAGCTTCTACTTAATTAAAGCACAAGACACGGTAGATTTCATTTGGCATGTCAAAGATATATGCGGGGTAATTTATAAAGACACAGTTACTGTAGTTCAAAATCGTATAAATATTGAAGCTCAGAAAACATGTAATAAGCGCTCAGGAATTTGTCCTGGGGACAGTATATGGATTTATCAAATAGATGATTCAACAATGCTAAAGTTATTAAAAAAACCGAATCTGACATTTACTTGGTCAAAAATTTCGGGTCCAGGTGTTGTTAATTTCCTTCGCCCCATTTCATCTTCAGATTCCATGAAAGTAAGCATCAACATAGCAGGTGACTATGTCATCAGACTTAGTGTTTTTGACAGCACCTCACGTTGTACGTTTTACTGTCAAACCACTATCACAGTTAGAATGCCAGCATATGCTAATGCTGGACCTGATAGATCAGAATGCAATGCAGAAAGCAAACAAATTTTTGAGATGTCAGCAACGCCAACTTCTAAAATGATCAACGAGAATTGTATGCAAACCTATTGGAGTATGATTACAGATGCAGGAGAAGAATGGGTATTCCCAAATTTTTGTGTACCATATAATGGGGTTAATGAAGGCTCTGTTTATGTTGAATCGCCAAGCTTCGTGGGTTCATCACCACCGCTTACATGCAATCAAGGAAACCTAGCTACGCTTTCAAAAACAAACCAAGGTTGGCATCCAAATAATAAATTTATATTTATTAGTTATGGTACAAAGAAATTTATCTGGCATGTCAAAGATGCTTGCAGTGGATCCATATATGCAGATACAATATCATTATCCTGGAGTTATAATGAGTTAAGGACAGATACAATTGCTGATCTTACTCCAATCTGTAGTAGTACCAGACTTAGCGGAAATATCAGTGGTTCTTCAGGTGGAATTGGCGGTTGTTATAATTGGCATCAGATAGATGGCCCCGCTTCTATTAGAACTTCTGACACAAATAGCAATATCATTTATCTTTTTGATTTGGATTCAATACCCAATGGAGTCTATACATTTCAATATACTCTAGGCTGTAGCCCTTGTTTCACCTATGATACCGTCAACATATATATCACTTCTGTTATCTCTTCTCCACCTATCAGCTTAAGCACTACATATGATTCACTGAACATTTGTTATGGAGATACTGTGCGAGTCATTGCAGCAGGTGGAATTCAATATGCCTTTTTAGTAAATGGTGTGATGAAACAAGATTTTAGTTCTTCCAATGTATTTGAGTATTGGTTGTTTGACGACACTTCAACGATTGACGTGATTGCAAGTATGGGTAGCTCAGATTGCTACAGCAACGGCGATTATCCGATTATTGTGAATGTACAACAAATACAAGTCCCTGTAATATCCGGAGTATCCATGCAACATTGTATTGGTACTAGCAGTTCACTTAATGCAACTTGTGCCTCTAACTGCAAAATTCGCTGGTATAATAACAGAGATTACCTTCATTCAACACCTCTGAATGGTCCATTTTACAATAATTCTGGCGAATCCTTTATGATTAGTCCAACAACATCTCTCAGCTACTTTGCCGTTGCATTTGATACTATTACAGGATGTAGTAGCATGCCTGACTCTATCGATGTAATCGTGAATTTAACTCCTGTTATAACCACAGATGCATCTCCTTCAGGGCTCTGCACTCCAGGCGGATTGGTAAGTCTGGTTGGCCATTGTATACAATCAAATATTATTATCGAGTGGTATCATACTCCCGTACGAACAGGAATTCCAATGAATGCAGGAGGTACACCAAATGGTATGGATTATGATCTTTTCATAACTAGCACTGATTCATTTTATGGATTCGCAGTGAATCAACTTACTGGATGTATTTCTACATTTTCAAAGCTTATAATATATGTTCTTGATGCCCCAACATTATCGCCATTCCTAAATGACAGTATGGTGAGATGTGGAAATGTTCCAATTACAATTTCAGCAAGCATCACGCCAGTTGGTGTGGACAATTCTGTGAAATGGTATTTAAATAATACCGCAGACTCGAGTTATTTTGCCACACGCAATCCACTCGTTTACTTGCCGACACATCCTTCATACCTCTATGCTTTTGCTATAAATACACTTTCTGGTTGTGTTAGTACAAGCTATGATAGCTTATTTATTGATACTGCTTCTCTGCCTCAAAACCCTATTTCCATCAGTGCAATTCCCGCTTTTATTTGCAATGGAGATTCTTCTCTCTTAAGTGTTGCTCCGGTTGATCCTGGTTTGGAAGTAAGATGGTTCTATAGCAGCTCAAGTGCCGGAATGCTTATTGGTAGCGGTAACCCAATAACGGTTAAACCATTAGTGAATACTACTTATTATGCCTATCTGTATAATCCGTCCAGTGGGTGTTATAGCAATACTTCTTCTCGTACAACAGTCACTGTTTATGCCAAGCCTATTGCAGGAGTTGATAAATATGCCTGTCAATACAGTACCGTGCGGATGTCAGGGATAGGATCCACTTTGTGGTCTGACATGCCTGGGAACCCTGCCCCAGTATCATTTTCATCTGTTAGTTCACCTACTCCAACCGTCTCTGGATTAGTTAGCGAAGGCACCTATGGTGTGGTTAGAACCAACTCTAATGGTTGTACTGACACAGCATTTATATTTGTTACAGTAAAACCTTCTGCTGGACTAGATCAAATAGCATGTGGTGAATCTGACGTTGTCTTATCTGGCACAGGTTCTGTTGCAGGTACTTGGAACTCTTTTGTAAGAAATCCGATTGGCAGTACCTTGAGTGATTCTCTTTCTGAAAGTGCCAGTGTGCATTTTATTGCATCTGCTACTGGGACTTTTAAATATATATATAATGTACAAGGTTGTGAGGACACCACTTCCATAAGTTTGACTGCTAAGCCAGTTGCTGGAATCGATAAAATTATTTGTCAATACAGCAACGTGCTTTTATCAGGAACTGGTGCTGGCACCTGGTCAGCCATAGCTTCAAACCCTTCTATAGTCAGTTTTTCTTCATTAATCTCATCCACTCCCATCCTTAGTGGATTTACTGCTTTTGGCAGCTATAACTTTCTCCGTACTTCTGCAACTGGTTGTACCGACACGGTTTTAGTTCTTGTAAATGAAAAACCTAGTGCAGGAGTGGATCATATAGTTTGCGATGGAGGGACTGTTTTATTAAGTGGCGTGAGTCTTGCACCTGGTATCTGGTCATCGTATGCTGCTAATCCAATTGGCGCCTCACTAGCCATAGATTCATCTGTAAATGCCATTGCCACTTTCAGTTCTTCGGCGCTTGGAACCTATAGATATATATATACAGTAGAAACTTGTAGCGATACGAGCCTGATTACAGCTGGAGCCAAACCTAATGCTGGTATTGATAAATCAATAAGATGTTATATTATTGATACTGCTCGAATGAGTGCTATAGGTGTTGGAAGTTGGTCTCTAGGCCTTGGAAGTGCCGGATCTGCAACAATATTAAGTAGAACTAGCATCAGTACTAAAGTATATAACTTTTCAAGTATTGGCATTTACTACTTGATTTGGACTAATGCAAATGGATGCAGCGATACTGCATTCATAATGGCAAGTGACACATGTATTTGTCCAATATCAAACAATATTCTAACGTTCCCTGCAAGTTCATCCTATTGCCTGAATACAGGTATGATTGTGCTCAGAGGAAATACAGCACTTCCACTAAGCGGTCATTATTTGTGGCAATATGATGATGGCACTGGATTTATAAATGCATCTGGGATCAACAATATGCAAAATTATAACACCTCATTAAGTATAGGTAGTCATTTATTCAGAAGAATTTTTTATACAAGCACTGGAATCCTTTGCAGTGACACTAGTGCAAGCCTCCTTATCATGGTTCATGACACTAGTGCATCAATACTTGATGTTACTATTTGCAGTAATGAAAGTTTTTATTTCAATGGTCAAGCACATACCATATCAGGTATTTACAAGGATACCCTTCGAAACTCTCTTGGTTGTGATTCCTTCATTTATCTAAATTTAATCATTAATGAAAGTCAAACTGAAATACTTAACATTAGCATTTGTGCAAATGAGAGCTATAATTTTCATGGACTTGATCTTCACACCAATGGTTCATATATTGATACCTTAAGCAATAGATTTGGGTGTGACTCAATCATCATTTTAAATTTAGAAATTCGACCAGTTGATACAGTAACTATTTATGCTCCTATTTGTGCCTATCAATTATATTATTTTAATGGAAGGAATCTAAATACTAGTGGTCTTTATCAAGATACCTTGGTCAATACGGCGGGATGTGATTCATTTGTTATCTTATTTTTGGAAGTCAACAGCGCCTCGGTTTTCGAGATAGTACAAAGTATCTGTAATGAACAAACTTACTTCTTTAACGGAATGGAACGAAACAGTTCAGGAACCTATGCTGATACCTTCGCCAACATCGCAGGATGTGATTCGATTGTTACCTTGTTATTGCAAGTTTATGCTTCATCATCGGGCTCTATTAACGTAACCATTTGCGAACATTCTAGTTATTATTTCAATGGAGATTACCTTGATACTTCAGGTACATACGCTGACACCATTAGTAACATAAATGGATGCGACTCTATTGTTACTTTAGTCCTCAATGTTGCTCTAAGCAATCATGAAGATATCTCTGTAAGCATTTGTCAGTACGAAACCTATTTGTTTAATGAGAGAGAGTTAACTTTTTCAGGAGATTACGAGGATACTTTTAGTAATCTGGCAGGATGCGATTCATTTGTTACTTTGCATTTAGACGTTATGAGAAAATCAGGAACTGCTATTGATGCTAATATTTGTTATAATGAAACCTATTATTTCGATGGCCTGCTTTTAGAGGTTAGTGGGCAATACTATGATACTTTAAGCAACATTCATGATTGTGATTCTATAATAACATTGAATCTATTTGTGGCGCCACAAACAGATAGCTCATTAGAAATCAACCTATGCAATGGGCAGTCTTACACTTTTCAGGGCATTGAGATCCGAGCAACAACTTTCATCTCTGATACTATTTTGAACGTATTCGGATGTGATTCAATCTTTAGCTTACAAGTGAATGTAAATAATACCATCATCAGTAATACCTATGCAAGTATTTGCGAACATCAAAGTTTCTTATTTAGTGGCGATGAAAAAACTGTATCAGGTACATACTCAGATACCTTGAGTAGAGTTGGATTGTGTGATAGTATTGCTTTTTTACACCTCAATGTATTGCCACAAAGTTATCATACTATAGTACTAACAATGTGCGAAGGATCTTACTATATATTTAATGATATGGAGTTGACAACTTCAGGCGTTTATCTTGATACATTCATAAATATATTTGGGTGTGATTCCTTTATAAACTTGAATCTTAGCTTTAATTCATTTTATTTTATCTCAAACAAATACGTCATTTGTGAAGGGTCATCTATTGATATTGGATTGCATCATTATGACAGAACTGGAGAATACGAAGACACTTTTGTTTCTTACTTACTATGTGATAGCATCATTCATACATCTCTAATAGTACAACCAGTCATTTTTAATTATCAATATTTAGATGTTTGCCCTGGTCAAACTGCCTCCATTAATGGTCGTATAATCATTATTGGAAATGAAGCAAGTATTTTTGAAGACACATTAAGCTCTTATGCTGGTTGTGATAGTATTTTAGTAACCACCGTGAATATACTTCTTCCAACATATCTTAGCATCGATACCTCAATCTGCGAAGGTGAATCATTTAACAGCATTAATTACTTCTTAAGTTCCGTTGTGGTTGATACAATGCGTTCTTCCTTTGGCTGTGATTCAACCATTACCATCTATAATATCAGGATTGAGAGAGATATTCCATTGATGGTGAGCAGAGACACTACCATTTGCCGTGGAGATTCTGTACTATTGATGGCGAATGGAGGCAATGATACCTACCAATGGTCTGCCTCAGACCCACTTTCTTTACCTTCAAGTTACAATACTTCCACCTTGCTCACTAATCCTATAAGTAATACTTTATACATTGTCTTTTCACGCCAATGTGATGGTCGACTTGTTTCTGAAAGTGTATCCATCAACGTACAGGAACCACCAAAGTTTAAGATTACAAATCGCGATACTTGTGTGAATATAGGACAAGAGTTGACACTAGAGACAACCAATGAATTATTAAAAACAGATACTTTGACTTGGTTTTTGGATGGCAAAGCAATATGTCTGAATTGTCCAAACTTCACACTAATACCAAATAAAGCTGGTAATTATTTAGCTATGGTAGAAGATTTATATGGTTGTTCTTCTATGGATTCTGTGAATGTATGTCTCACCAATGAGTGTTTTGAAAATTCATTCAAGATTCCTAATTATATCACTCCAAATGGGGATGGGAACAATGACAATTTCAGATTCCTAAATCCTGAAAATTTAACTATTGTCTCACTAAAAATTTATGACCGATGGGGCGAGAAAATTTTTGAATCAACAGCACAAAATCCTGAATGGGATGGGACTTTTGGTGGACGGATTTGCAGTCCTGGAACCTATGTATATACTATAGAAGCAGTGTGTGGCATGAAGGGAAATATCATTAAGAGTGGTAACGTTTCTATTCTAAGATAGAATATGAAAACAAACTAAAAAACGGGTATTTAGAAATTCTAACTACCCGTTTTTTATGTATTAAGCATTCAATTATTCAGCCACATTAGTACATTGAAGCTGCTCTGTTTTGTAGTTACACCAGCCGGTAAATGCAACACGATTTGAGCAAAACTCACCTATTGATCAAATGAGCATTTCAGAAATTACTTAACAACGTATCAGGATAAAATTCACTGCTTTGAAGAAGATACCATTGAAGCAAAAAATATAGGTTTGCTCATAAGGTATATTGTTAAGTAATCTGTACTTCAAGATATTTTATTGTGAAAACATCGAGTAAAATCATCTTAAGAAAGATGAGCAAACCGTAAAAAATAGGATAATCCCACTTCTTTCAAAAATCTATAAAACTACTCTAACTATAAAAAGGAATGCAAATGCATTCCTTTTTATAGTTAGTAGTCTTTAGACCTAATTTATTCCTTAATCAAAAGTTGTTGTTTTACAAATTGACCTTTTTCATCTGATAACTTAATCAAATAAGTACCAGGAATCATATCATACATAGAAAAACTAGCTTTCCCAGCATTGTTAATCAATTCCTGTTCTCGATAGATTCGACCACTTACATCCATGATAGTTAAATGAATAATGACCTTGTTAAGATCTATTCCATCAATGAATACTGTTCCATTAGTAGGATTTGGAAATACTTTAATCAAATCACTTTTCAATGACTCTATACCAATATTTCCATTCCCAGTATCAACGGTATAGGTCTCATAAAAATAGTAAGTGGTAAAATCTGCCGTGGCTGGAAATGAGCTAAAATTATATTGATATTCTCTTAATTGAGTGGGATTATTGAAAGAATCATACTTGCAAATATATTTGGTAAATGGGACCCATAAACCGGCAATTCTATCATAGGTTTTGGCATTTATGGTATCTGGTAACCCGTCAACATTTAATGTCTTAATCATGTTACTTGTCGGCTCCCATCTCGAATTAATTCTATCATATTGGTGTTCTCTCCATCCCGAATGAAAAGTAGATAATGCGGTATACTCAAAAGTGTCTCTGACATATGCTCTAAATAGAGTGCCATCATAAAAACTTGTCTGAACAGTAGTTAAACGGTTGCTTGCGTCATAGGTATTTGAATATTGAAGTTGTTCAATCAGAGGGATCAAAAAAGTAGTATCAGAAACATTTGAATAATTATTAATCAAAGTTAAATTATTGGACCCATCATAAGTGTACAGACTTCTTGAAACTACATACCAAGCTCCAGCATGAAACTGATACATACTATCTTTCACTAATTTATTGGAGCCATCATAAACGAAATATTGTTTAAAAGCACTATCAGCAACTCCTCCACTATATTTGAATGAATAACTACTTTCTATTTTATTCGCTGCTGTATAATTGTTTAAATGCAACATATTCGGGAAAACAAGAGAATCTGCAAAAACTGCTGTATCTCTTAGTAGATTTTTAGATGCATCATAAGAGGCATAATCCTTTTGATAGAAACCATAAACCAAAGTATTTGGATTAATTTGCCAATGTGTATAGCGATCAAACTGAATTTGTGGTTTTGTAAATATTCCATTAAAACCAAACAATGGAGAAGTATTGTAAGGATAATTATAAGCGTATACCATGGCATTATAGTCATAAGTAGAAGAAGATTCACCACTATAACTTACCTTCACTGAATCGACCAACCTCGTCAACATATCATCATGCTTACTTTGACTCACAACTCTTCTAGCTGTAGTAAAGCCGTCAGTTTTGTTCATCACATTTACAACATGTGATTGTTGTTGCATCATTTTTGCAATGTATATGTTCTGTAACATTATTTTCTCAGTGTCTATCATGCCCACCTGAGCAAAAATTGATTGAACACTGAAAAGAACTAAAAGGAGTATCAAATTATTTTTCATAGAGTTGTTTGTTTAATGGTTGAATACTTAACTAGTAATATGTAAAACTAAAACTATTCTTCTTTTTTTCTAAAAAGATGCTAAACTTTAGCTAAAAATAAATTTTGAAGTATCCGCTTTATGGAGTATTATTGTGTAGAAAATCTAATAATAATAATTATAGCACATAAGTCATAGTTAACAAAAAAAATAATCAAATGAAAAACATTATTGCAAGAAAAAAAATGAATTTGAATACCGCACTTTTACTCGGTTTATTTATCAGTTTGGTTGCATTTAGTTCATGCAAAAAAGCCAACAATCATATAGACTGCACAAAGTCTGAAGGCATTATGAAAGAATCAGTTACCGCCATGACTCCTGCAGTTCAAAACGAAGAATTGACTCAAGTTCTTACCGTTGCAAAGATTCGAACAGCAAACGCTGGTGGTATTTCTGAAGTGCTATTTTTAGAAAATGCAGAAATTTTTCAAGTAAACGAAGGGCCTGTTTTAGAAAGTCTTAAGTTGGCTTTCTCAAAAAACACTAAGGTTCAGGTAACTTTCGATCCTTGGCAAGCAGGCATCAAAGAAGTGAATAAACCAACAACTCAGGAATTAACTAGAACAAATGGCGGTGAGTTTGTAACCAGTACTGGTACAGCGAGAACAATTAATTTAGCGACCTCAACAAACGAATCTATTGACGATGTTTCTAGTATGGGAATCATAAATTTGACAACTCCAACAGGCTTAACAAACGTTGTTCCTGATTTAGCGACTGCGCAAGCCATGTTTAATTACCTTACCACACAATGTTGTGCTATTGGTGGTCCGTATTCTTTAGATTATTGTATTTCATTTCAATATTGCCAAGACGGATGTTATGCTCGCGCGCACAAAATGTGTTATGTGATTAATAACAAATATCACTTCGACACACATAAAATATTTAGTTTTGCTAATTCAGGCGGTAGTAGTTTAAGTGTACGTGGTGATAAATGGGGCGGTTGTTGCATTAATTGGTGGTATCATGTTGCTCCATTGGTAAATGTAAAAACACCAACTGGCGTTAAATCTTATGTTTTTGATCCAGCAATGTTTAATCAACCAGTTTTGCTATCAACATGGTTACATTTTCAAGAAAATCCTGCTTGTTCAGGATCTGCTAATGTTTCTATGATTAATATACAGCCTACTTCTTCTTATAGTCCTGCAGGCTATTCTGGTTTAACTTTTAATACAGATGCTTTCTATTCTAGTACTAATTCTACTCTTGTTCGCTATAGTGGCTTGATCACTTGTCCATAAATTTAACTTTAACCCAATATTTTGTCATAGATATAAATACCTCAATAATTCTCAGTAGAGCTTGATTGAGGTGTTTTTTTTAATAATCAAACAAATAAACATATACATTATTTTATATAAAAACTAAAAAGTAAGCTAATTTTAAATAAATGTAACATTAGCAAGGTTTTTTTAGTAAAAGAGTCTACTATTAAAATAACTTAAACTAAACTTATGAAACAGATCAGCCTAGCCATTTTTCTTTCTCTTTTGTTACACTTACAAATAAATGCTCAAGGAGATAGAAATTGTAGCACCATGCACAATTTAGAAAGACTTGAAATGATTGATCCATCTATCGTTCATAATATGGATGCTATTGAGACATTCACAAATGAATATATTGCCACCCATTCCATGAGCGGCGAACGATTGGTAGTCACCATACCCGTAGTAGTACACGTAGTGTATAGTAACTCAACACAAAATATAAGTGATGCTCAAATTGCATCTCAAATTACCATATTAAATAACGATTTTAGGAAGTTGAATGCGGACAGAACTTCCATTCCTTCAGTTTTTTCAGGAGTTGCTGCAGACTGTGAGATTAATTTTTGTATGGCTCAAAGAACTCCTGCAGGTGCATCATCAACAGGAATTGATAGGGTATCTACCTCCACAACTTCATTTCTTGATGACAGGGTGAAATCTTCTTCTACAGGTGGAGCAAATGCTTGGGATGCCACTAAGTATTTAAACATATGGGTTTGTAATTTGGGTGGCGGTTTATTAGGATATGCACAGTTTCCTGGTGGTTCAGCTTCGACAGATGGAATTGTTATTGCTTATACTGCTTTTGGTAATATTGGAACAGCAGCTTCTCCTTATAACTTAGGCAGAACAGCTACTCATGAGGTTGGACATTGGTTAAACCTGCGCCATATATGGGGTGATGCCAGATGTGGCTCTGATTTAGTGACAGATACACCAACACAATCAACTTCAAATTATGGTTGTCCTACCTTTCCTAAGGTTACCTGTAGCAATGGTCCTAATGGAGACATGTGGATGAATTACATGGATTATACTGACGACCGATGCATGTATATGTTTACTACAGGACAGAAAACAAGAGCTCAGTCATTATTTGCAACAGGTGGATCAAGAGTTGGTTTAGTTTCTTCTAATGGCTGTACACCTCCAAGTGCGGG
Organism: Chitinophaga pinensis; assembly: GCA_945872405.1. Classification (GTDB taxonomy): domain Bacteria; phylum Bacteroidota; class Bacteroidia; order Chitinophagales; family CAMDFR01; genus CAMDFR01. The sequence goes on from CAMBZT010000014.1 coordinate 37,017, forward strand.
AGGATGTACCACACCTATTGGATTAGCTGCCGGTTCAATCACATCTACAAGCGCTACGCTAACTTGGACTGCTGTGTCTGGAGCAACAAGCTATAATATTCAGTATAAGTTATCAGCGGCAGGCAGTTGGACAACTACAACCTCCACCACAAACTCTAAGGCTTTAACTTCTTTAGTAGCTAGTAGTACCTATAACTATCAGATACAAGCAGTTTGTAGCTCATCCTCTAGCTCTACCTACTCTTCAATTGCTTCCTTCACAACTAGTGCGGCCTCCGTGTCATGCGGTACTGACTTATATGAGCCAAACAATAGTCTCGCTACCTACAGAGCTATATCAAATAACACAAATTATTTAGCTTATATCTGTCCAAGTGGCGATGAAGATTGGTATCGGTTTACGACCACTTCTTCAGCAAGAAATTTTAGAGTTACTCTAACAACATTGCCCTTTGATTATGATTTATATGTTTACAATTCCTCAGGAACACTCCTTGGCTCCTCTACTTTTGGAGGTACCACAAGTGAAACTTATACTAGAAATGGTGGAACAGTTGGAAATTATTATATTAGAGTGATAGGATATGCAGGTGTCTACAGCCCAAGTATACGCTACACCTTAAAAGCAACTACTAGTAGTTCATCACTTCGTACTGCTGATGGTTCTGAATCAGAAGAAGAAATTATAGATATAGTTGATGAAAATACAGGATTTGTGGTCTATCCAAACCCCGCAAAGGACCATTTTATAGTGAGCTATAATTCTGAGATTAATGGAACCGCTGTTGTTTCAATTTATGATGCGATGGGGAAATTATTGTTAAATTCACCATTCAGTGTTTCCTCTGGCTTGAACCAAGTTGAGTTAAATACGAGTGACCTTGTAAATGGATATTATTTTGTTGTTTTACAAGATGGTGAATCCAAGCATTCAGTTAAATTATTAATTTCCAAGTAAGCAATTTAAAAAGCTATATTAAGAAGCCAATTCATCGATGAGTTGGCTTTTTTATTTTAAAATGTCCAAGTTTGACTAGAGGATTTAATTCAAAACTTCTTGACAGAATCACTAGATTGGAAGCATTAAGGTAGGACCGAAGAAGATTAAAAGCAAATCAAATTAAAATTGTCAGTTAACATGATTAACCAAATCATTGATAATTAAAGAACAACTTCTGAACAAATTCTTCATTCTATTGTTAATTTTTATTTATAATTGTAACTTAATTAACATGACGTTATCCATAGTTACCGAAGAATTAGTAGCTGTGAATAATAGAAATAAACGAATATCCCCCAATTATGCATCATTCAGCCGAAGAGTTATTTTCATTGTACGAAGAAAAGTTTAGTGTTAAAGATTTTGACTTTGAGCCAGTAGGTCTCTATGAGCCAGTAAAACACATTATGTCCATACCTGGCAAACGAATTAGACCAACCTTATTGATGATGGCATGCGAGTTGTTTGGAGGTAAGGTTGAAGATGCTACTCATGCAGCCTTTGCCATGGAAATTTTTCATAATTTCACTTTAGTGCATGACGATATCATGGATAAAGCTGACATTAGAAGAGGTAAACCAACAGTGCATAAAGTGTTTGGAATCAATGCAGGAATTTTAGCTGGAGATGTAATGCTTTCTTATGCATACAAATATTTATGTAAAATGCCTAAAGCCTCGCTTGCAGACGCCTTAGAAGTATTTAACCAAACTAGTATTGAAATTTATGAAGGACAACAATTAGATGTCGATTTCGAGACAAGAATGGATGTCAGCATTGATGAATATTTAAAGATGATTAAGTTTAAAACTTCTGTTTTGTTGGCTGGAAGTATGCAGATTGGAGCTATAATCGCAAATGCCTCTAAAGATGACCAATTAAAAATTTATCAATTTGGCTTAGACCTTGGACTTAGTTTTCAGATTAAGGATGATTTTTTAGATACTTTCGGAGAAGAAGCAAAGGTAGGAAAGCGAATTGGTGGAGACATATTGAATAATAAAAAGACCTATCTGCTCATCAATACCCTAAATGCAGCACAAGGTGATGACAAAACTTTATTATTGAGTTTGCTAGATGAAAAAGAAGAGCAGAAAAAAATTGATGGAGTGGTTTCAATAATGAGAAAATATGGAATAGTAGAATCGACTAGTACAAAAATTGAAGAATTGTATCTTTCTTCCTTAGGCCATTTAGAAAGTATTAAAATCAATGCTGAACAAAAGTCAGTTTTGAGAAGTATGGCTGAGAAAGTACATCAAAGAGATTACTAAATCTTATAGTTCAGATTTAATTTTAACTTGCCCTATTTATTTTGTAAAAATTAGTTTGTGGGTAGTAAATTCTTTTATACCCTCTTCGCCAAGCTCCTTACCTATTCCGCTTTGTTTTATTCCACCGAAAGGCAATGATGGGCTTGAGTATACCAGCTCATTTATGTATATCATCCCACAAACTATTCGGCTTGAAAGTTGCTGAGCATCTATTGCGTTGTCTGACCAGATACTGCATCCTAAACCATAATTTGAATGATTAACTAATTCAATCATCTGATCGATATCTGTTGTTTTATGGAGCAAAAATATGGGAGCAAAAATTTCTTCATCAAAGTGCTCACCGCCCTCCCATATCGCCGGTGCTATAACATTAGGCAATCCTGTATTGTCTTCCAGTTCAAAGGTCTTAGTGAAATGTTTTTGCTCTAAAATTGCCGTTTGCCTCAGCACATTATCGTATAAATCTCTTCTTGCCAATGGGCCGTTCGTACTATCCGCTAGCTTAGGATCCCCTATTTTCAAACTCTTTAAAGCTTCTACAAGTTTTGATTTAAAAAAGTCGTAGACTACAGCATCAATAATAAATCTTTTGGCAGCCACACAACTTTGTCCATTATTTCTGCATCTTGCAAGCACTGCCTTTTCTACTGCTCTCTCTATATTCGCATTTCTAGTAACTACAAAAGCGTCATTTCCGCCCAATTCCAGTACACACTTTTTCAAATATTTAGCAGCAAGTATTGCTACAGAGCGACCAGCTGCTGTGCTTCCTGTCAATGAAACCCCTTGTACTATTTTACTGGAGACAAAAGATTCTACTTGACTTATATCAATAAAAACAGACTGGAAAACATTTTTTGGGAAACCTGCTTTTTTGAATAACATTACAAGTTGAATCGCACATTGCGGCGTATTCGGAGCATGTTTGACGATAACAGTATTCCCAGCCAAAAGTGTGGGAATGGCAAAACGAAAAACTTGCCAGAATGGAAAGTTCCATGGAGATATCCCAAAAATAACACCTAGTGGTTCATAATAAATAATAGCCTTATCGCTCAAAACTTTAGGCTGAAGATAGGTTTCAAAATTATCAGCATAGTACAAACAAAGGTCAGCACACTTCTTCATTTCAGCCATCGACTCTTTAAGAGGCTTACCCATCTCATCAGTAATGATACGAGAACAATCTTCAATATAAATTAAAATTTCAGTGGCCAATGCCTTTAACAATTGCTTCTTCTGATCAACAGAGGTATCTCTCCATTTTTGAAATGCGATATTCGAATTTTCAATCACTAGCTCAAGTTCTAGGGTATCAATAATAGGAAAAGAACCCATCAATTGGTTATTTGTAGGATTGATACTTTTAAATTCCATAAGTGTTATTGATTAATATACTAACAATTTAGAACTTTTTAAGTTCAGCTATTACCTTATTAATAGGCAGTCCGACAATATTATAATAATCGCCTCTAATACCTGCAATTCCAATTAAACCGATCCATTCTTGAATGGCATATGCACCAGCTTTATCGTAGGGTGTAAAATTTTCAACGTAATATTTTATTTCTTCTATGTTCAATTCCTTGAAAGTCACTTTGGTGGTTTCAGAAAAAACAATTTCCTTTTCCAGACTTTTCAGACAAACACCAGTAATAACTTCATGTGTTTGACCTGACAATGACATCAAAATAGACACCGCATCGTCAAAATCAGTTGGCTTACCATAAATTTTCCCATCTAGCAAGACAATGGTATCTGCTGTCAATAGAATTTCATCTGCCCTCAACTCTTCTAACATGGCATTTGCTTTTAGCTGAGCAAGATAAACAGGTACTTCTCTAACAGGCGTATTTGCTGGATAATACTCCTCAGTATCCTTTGTTCTAATTTCGAAAGGGAGAAGCGCATTAAACAATATTTCCTTTCTACGAGGAGATTTTGAAGCCAAAATCAATTTTTTTTCTTGCATACTTTTAAATAAAATAAATGAGAGAGAGGGAGAGAATTCCGAGAACCATCAATACTTTGTTATACCAACTAAGTTGACTGTAATCATCTTTTGATTTAGCTTTCATTAAAAGAAAAGCAATAAATAAATAAGGAATAATAAGGACAAAAAAGTTGAAGGATACAGCCCAAAGAAATTGCTTTGTCCATAATATTTTAGTAATGTAACAAAGTGGAACCAAGATGCAAAGAAGCAATGCATATCCATAATATTTTGACTTTTCTACTCCAATCACGATAGGCAAAGAGATGACCCCGAATCTTCTGTCTCCTTCAATATCCTCGACATCTTTAATAAATTCACGCAATAAGGTAGTTAAGAAGGCAAATCCAGCCAGAACGTATGCAGCCAAAATAACCTTAACCTCTTGTTCAAACATTGCAACAGATATGATACTCAACGCTGAGAGTAACGCAATCACAAAATTTCCAACGATTAATATTTTTTTCAAACGAATAGCATATAACCATAAAAATAAAATAGCCGATGCAACAATCGTAAAAATATTTAGCTTATCTAATCTTAGACAGATAAACATTGAAATAAAAATGGATAGAATATTGAGAAAATAATAAACAACTTTGGTTTGCCTGATTACGCTAGGACTCTTATCAATCAATACACGTGCTCCATTATTGATGGCATCTATTTGTCTGTCGTAAATATCATTGATTAAATAACCAGCTGCCGAAACCAATAAAATGACAATCAGGAATAGACTAAAATAAAAATCTGAAAGAACCACATTACCCATTGTATAGGGGATGATAATGGAGTACCTAAAAAGCAATATCAAAAAAAGCATCATCGCTAAGTTCTTCCATCTAAATACTTTCAACCAATCGAATACTTTCATATCAATTTTTAGCTTGCTTTTGAATAGCAGTTGTCATCAACTTATAGATTTGAAGAAGCAGAGAATTTTCTTCAATCAAATTTTCATGCATTAAAAGTGTTAACACATCATTTCTCTTCGCTGGCCCGGTTTGTGCGTCTAGAGGATGCAATTGATTCAATTTACTGATGGTTTCTGATAATAATGGTTTCAACAAGTCAAAAGAAATAGATTCCTTATCTAATAATTGTTTTGCTTCGACAAAAAGTTGGTTAGTGAAATTATTAACCAAAACTGCAGCTAAATGAAGCACTTGTCGCTTATGAAGTGAGAGGTATAGCACATAAGGGCTCAAGGTTAGTGCGAAGTCCATACATTTTTCTTTGGCCATCATATTCGACGCTTCAATAATTAAGGGGACTCTTGTAAAATCAATCGGGATACCTTTTGTTAAAGTTTGTACTGGATAGATACATCCGAAATTTACACAGTATTTTTTTAGAAGCTCTATCTCAGCAATACCAGAAGTATGGATTACTATTTGCTTATTGTTTAGGATAGGTAGTTGCAAGGTTGCAATCTCTTTATCACTTATTGCAATAATATAAACATCCGCTTCCAGAACAATATCAGTATAAAGAAATGCATAAGGAATATTAAACTTTTCGAAATCTGAGGAAACCTTGTGACTATGTAAATTAACTAACTGAATCACTCGGTGAGTGCTTTGTTGAATAGCGTTGACCAAATGCCAAGCCACGTTTCCAGTTCCTATGATCACAATTTTCATGTGTTAGATTTTTTTACAAAATAAGTAAAATATTCTGGACTAAATCTCCATTCTCCTATTATCGAGTATTCTTCGAAGCATTGCAAGTAAGGCACCTACAACCATAACAATGGCACCTAGCCACAATAAGTTAATCTGAGGAAAAATAATAGCTCTCATTATAATAAAATCATCTGGTTTAGTGATGTCAGTATGACTGAAAATCACTTTCTGCTCGGCGGGTAAAATCCTAACAATAGAAAGTCTAACGCCCGCTTCTGCATTCGAATAATGAAAGGAATTGACCTCATTTCCACCTTTAGTATCTATCACATAAACTGGCATTCCTTCGTATTGATTGCCATTCATATCACCTATTTTTAGAGCAGTACCAACAGCAAAAATTCCCTCAGAATAAGCAAAACTATCTGAAGATGGATTAGCAATCAGACTATCTAAAATGACATACGTTTTAGCAGTGTAAAACGTATCATGTACCGCAACCGTATCAAATACAGCCTCTCCCTCCTTGCCATTGTCAGTACTATAGGAACTCAAATTGGTGAATATATCTTTATTCCAATAGTGCTTCGTAGAAGGATTTGCCACTTGACTACCTGACTTACTATCTAACTGCATAAATGGCTCTAGGCTAAAATCATGAGTAGAAGTATCCTTCCAATTATGATAATTTACCTTAAAGAAAAGCATCTCATCATTCGTGTATTTACCAGTATAGGTGACTAAATAATCATCCATTGGAACAGGCACATTTGCATACATCAATCTATTATCCTCCTTCGATTGTTGATCAAAATCTTTACCGAAATCAATTCTTTCAACATTGGTAGAAATCACTTGTTGCTTATACTGTGAAATGACAATTCCAAGTAACATCAGCGCAAAACCTGCATGAGAAATAGAACCACCCATCAGTAATACTTTCCCCTTTAACTGGGTAAACAAGTAAGATACATTTGCTAATAATGAAAAATAGGCACAGAATAAGAGCAAGCTGTTACCAATAGACATATACCAATCTGCCAGTTGAGGTTTCAATTTTAAATCAGGTAAAAATTGATAGATATACATTGAGATCCCTGTTAAAAGAACGGCAAAAAAAGCTGATCCCCACAACCATCTAATGCCTTTATAATTACTCTTTTTGTAACCAAAAAATTGGATAAAAGCTGTCAAGAATGCAACAATAATGGCGAATAAAATCTGTATTTTATTGTAGTGAAATTTAATGTCGACTGGTTGAGAATATTTTGTTCCAAAAATTTTATTCCACAATTCTAAGGATGTTGTCTTAATGATAAAGAAGGAAGAAATCAAGAGTAGCATTGTGCCGATAAACATCCAAAATTCTCTTGATCCCATATTCTCATCTTCTTTATTAGAAGGCATTTGAAACAATCTCCATCCATATAAGACTGCAATTGGAATAATAAAAATAAGCAACATTGCTGCTAACTGCCAACCTAAACCTTCATCGGTGAATGAGTGCACAGAACTTTCACCTAGAACACCAGACCTGGTTAAAAATGTGGAATACAAGATGAATAAAAATGCTAACACGACGAAAACAAAACCAAACTGTAAACCATTCTTTGTGTTACGATATATGAGCAGTGAATGTAAGCCCGCCACCGCAATGAGCCATGGTACTAAAGAAGCATTTTCCACCGGATCCCATGCCCAAAATCCTCCAAAACTTAAGGCTTCATATGCCCAAGCACCGCCCATAATGATACCTGTACCTAAGGCGGCGACATTAAAAACAGACCATGGCAATGATTTTGCAATCCAACCCGAAAAATCTTTTTTGATCAGAGCGGCCACCGCAAAAGCTGCTGGAATGGTGGTCGAGGCAAATCCAAGGAACAAGATAGGTGGATGAATTGTCATCCAATAATTTTGTAATAACTTATTCAACCCATTACCATCTTTTATCATGCTCAGATAATTGGGTTGTTTGAAAATCGGAGCATCAATCATTTCATCACGAAGAAGCATAAATGGGTTCACTCCTATTTTTTTACCAAACAGATATACTCCTAATAACATACTACCGATAACGACTTGCGTAAAACTTACAAACGCCATTGTATGATTTTCCCAGGTTTTCGCTGTTCTTAAAAGGATAAATCCCAATAAAAAATGCCAAAACTGCCATAACAAAAAACTACCCTCTTGCCCTTCCCAAAAACAGGAGATGATGTACTTGATAGGTAAAGAAGTGGAGGAATGTCGCCACGCGTAATAATATTCGAACTGATGATTAAAAATGATATAAAACAAGGTGGCAAAAACAGAAAGTATTGAAAAACCATGAATATAGAAACTCCATCTAGCAATACGATTCCATGCTGATTGCTCTGCTCCTTGTTTTGTAAAGGCAGCAAAAACATAAGCTATTGTTGCCATAATTGAGGCAAAAAAGCTGAGCAAAATTAAAAATTGACCAATGTGAGCAGGCCAAAGATTTTCATCTTTAAAGTCACCAGCTCCAAATCGTTTGATAAAAAAATCTCCTATTGAAAGCATAAGCGGTTGATAGTGTATAGACATTTGCATCATTATTTTGTGCGTATAAAAAATTCAATAGCCCACTCTTAAAAGAATGGGCTATTGAGTTTTCAATTTATTAATCATTACGGTTAGTAACATATTATTTTCTCATTAAGCTTGCTTCTTGGACCACCTTAATTTCATTATTTACATATTTTGAGGGGCATTTCATCAAAATATTTGAGGCATAAAATACGCCATCCTTCATCTTTCCAGTTAGTACTAATTGCTCTGAACGACGAAAATCTTGTGGCTGCGCTCCTTGAAAAATTACTTTATTTTCGCCACCTTCTTTATCTTTCATGTAAAATGAGAAGAAATTTGCATCGGTTTTGGGATCATAAGCAATTTCTTTCGTTAATACCAAATTACCTACCACCTTCACATCTTTTCCCTCGTTTTGCTTTGCACCACTGAAAGCTTCATAGGTGGTATAATCTTGCGATAAAAGAAAAATAGTAACAATACTAATGGCAACCATTACTAAGCCAACAATATGTAATTTTTTCATGCGAACACTATTTATTAAAGCACTACAAAAGTAGAATAAAACAGACTGATTTAGTGAAATAAAATACTAAAATTTCTTAATAATAAATTTTAACTTTGGTTCTTATAAATATACTACCGATAATGATGGATAAACAGGAAAAAATTAATCAATATAACCCAAGTGGTGTAGGTAAAGAAGGCAGTATCTATGGCCTTCCTTTTAATTTTGAAGAATCAAATATTGTATTACTTCCAGTGCCTTGGGATGTAACTGTATCTTATGGGTATGGAACGCATGAGGGACCGCAGGCAATTCTCGATGCTTCGCAACAAGTAGATTTATACGATTTCGATAACCCTGATGGTTGGGAGTCTGGAATTTTTATGCTAGATATATCGGAAGAATTGAAAGCAAAGGGGAAGAATAATCGGATGAAAGCAAACGAGATTATTAAATATTTGGAGAAAGGGGGAGATATTCAAACTAATCCAACTTTATTAAAAAATTTAGAAGAGGTAAACGAAGCCTGTGCTGAAATGGTAAGTTGGGTTTGTGAGCAAACAACATCATTGATGGCTAGAGGTAAAATGGTTGGACTCGTAGGAGGAGATCATAGTATTCCACTTGGATATTTACAAGCATTGAATAATAAGTATGAAAAATTTGGGGTGCTACATATCGATGCACATGCTGATTTAAGAAATTCTTATGAAGGGTTTGAATACAGTCATGCCTCCATCATGTATAATGCAATGAAACTTCCTAATATTAGTAAGCTTGTGCAAGTCGGAGTTCGTGATATTAGCCATGAGGAAATGAATTTAATTGATCATAGCGCGGGTAGAATTGTAAGCTTCTTTGATCCCTATTTAAAAGAACAACTTTTTCTTGGTAAAAATTGGGATTCCCTTTGCGAAAAAATTGTTAAAGAATTACCTCATCTTGTTTATGTAAGCTATGATATAGACGGCTTAGATCCTAAGCTTTGCCCTGGCACAGGAACTCCAGTAGCTGGTGGTTTAGAGGTAGAAATGGTGAATTATTTGATTGGCAAAATCGAAGAAAGTGGAAGAAAAATCATTGGTTTTGATTTAGTTGAAGTAGGCACTAGCGAATGGGATGGAAATGTAGGCGCCAGGGTGCTATATAAACTTTGTATGATGGCTGAGATTTTCTGTAAAACGAAGGTATAAGAAAATTTTGATCGCTAAAAAAAGCCTTTATTAGCCAGCATAATGATCCTTTTTTGAACTTCTAAGTAACTTGTAATAAATTCTAACAGCACCAAGGAGAATGAAGTATAGTTAATATAATTTCTTTGAACTTAAAAAAATGGCCTCGAAGGACTTTCGAAACCATTTTTATAATCATAAATCATATTACTAAAGCTTTGCTAGCAATTCTGCCTTCTTAGCTGCAAACTCTTCTTCTGTTAATATACCTGCCGTTTTTAATTCGCCTAAGTCTTTTAACAATTTCATAATATCATCTTTCGCTGGGGCGGCAGGAGCCGCAGCTGCTCCATTTTGATTGGCTTGCGCGTTCATCATATTTTGTGCCATCATATTTCCTAATCCAATTCCAGCACCAATACCAACACCAGCACCTGCAGCTCCTCCAGGATTATTAGCTGCGTCTTCAATGGCGTTAGCTGATTGAAATTGAGCAAATTTATTCATGTCACCTACCATGTTCATGCTGGTCATTTTATCATAGAATGCAAGCACTTCTTCAGGTAAGGTCGTAGAAGTAATTTGAAACTTGGTCAACTCAATACCAAATGGATCAAAATCTTTTTGCAAAATTGGTGCGATTACCGTTCCCAGTTCTGTGTAATTAGAAACCATATCGAGCACTGCAACCTTTGCTTCCCCTAATGCCTCTGCAAATTTAGGAGAAACAATATCTCGCATGTGATCCTCAATATTATCAATTGTTAATACAGGATAAGTACCCGCATATTCTTTAAAAAATAATTTTGGATCTTTTACTTTAATAAAATAAGTTCCAAACGCCTTCACACGAACTTGTTTAAACTCTGGATC
>CAMBZT010000015.1 GCA_945872405.1 Chitinophaga pinensis
TCCGCTAAAATAAAAGCCAAATTTGATATTCAGAAGATGATTTAATCACCCTTTGTTAACATTTTTGGGCGCGTGCAAGCACCCTGCTTTCTGCAGTAACCCGCGAAATCACAGCGGGGCTACTGCTGCCAATCAGTCGCGCGGTATTATGAGTGCAATTTATATTTTTCTGTTTGACTAAGTCTTATACTCTTGTGGTAGGTGAAGAACAAACACATCTACCAAAGGAAAAAAACATGTCCCTGATTGTCATTGCGAACTTTTTCTGTATTTTAAAAAGTGAAGCAATCTTATGAATTGGAACGGAGTCAAAAACGACTCATAAGGAATTGAGTAATCAAGCATGAGATTGCCGCAGATGCAGGCGGGTTCGCAATGACAACTAGGAAGGAGATTTTGCTCCATAAAGTGGTAGGTGAAGAACAAACACCTACCACAGGAGAACTAGGCATGTTAGTCTAATTTCCCTATGAACTAAAATCTGCGTAAGGAATCAAAGCGAATATCCTTTTTATAGACGCAGCTTCAGCAAGTCAATAAAAAGATAGTAGCGTAGAGCGCGACCGACAGCAATGAAGCTTATGATAAAAAGGGTGCTTTACACTTTTTTGAAAAATTTGCTGCTAGCGGATACGCCCAAAAAATAAGGATTAAGCGGCTACGGAAAGTTTCTTTAGCATTTTGTAATGCGAATAGACTGCACCAACATAAGTTTCGTATTCGATATATGGCAAGCCATGTTCGAGGGCCGTCTGCTTTACGATTGGCGCGATGGCTTTGTAGTGAATATGGCAAATCGTAGGAAACAAATGATGCTCGATTTGGAAGTTCAATCCACCTGCATACCAATTCAAAATATAATTATTATTCGCAAAATTTGCAGTAGTCTTTAATTCATGTATGGCCCAGTGCTCGTGGATTACATTGTTTTCATCAGGCTTCGGAAATTGGGCATCTTCCACTACATGTGCCGGTTGAAAAATGGTGGACAAAATAAATCCAGCCACAAAATGCATCACTAAAAAACCGATCAAATAATGCCACCAAATGATATGAAAAAACGCAATGGGTACTACCACCATATAAAAAACATAAACCAAACGTGACATAACGATGATGCTCAATTCCTTCATGGTGCTGGTATTGCCAATTTTCACGCCACGTTTATGATAGGCATATAATTTTTTAAAATCTTTAATCACCAACCAAGAGATGGTTACCAAACCATACAAGAAGAAAGCATAATAATGTTGGAATTTATGAAATTTTCGATGCGGTGCTTCTTCGGTAAAACGCACTACAATACCTGCATCCAAATCTTCGTCATGCCCATGAATATTGGTATAGGTATGATGCAAGACATTGTGTTGCACCTTCCAAGTATAAGCATTTCCACCAATTAGATTTAAGGTATATCCTAAAATATTATTGATAAGACTATGTTTAGAATACGATTGATGATTAGCATCATGCATGATTGAAAGACCAATACCAGCGATACCCACACCCATAATTATAGCATACAATAAGTTCAACCAAAGTGATTCTTGATTATATAATATCAAAAAGTAGGGCACAAAATACATCGCCAACATCATGAGTGTTTTAAACACCATTCGATAATCTGCTTTTCGATTGATTTTATTTTCTTCGAAATACTGATCAATTCTTTGCTTTAATACTGGATAGAAATTATTCTGAGAAGGATTTCTAAATTTTATTTTTTCTGACAAAGTGCGTTGTTTGATATTGTTTACCTACAAAGCTATGTCATTTTAACTGGAATACGTAACGCTTCACAATATTTAGCTTTTTTAAGACTTGAATAGCAACAAATTAAGTGGATTCTATTTTACAAAATTATAAGAGATATCCATTATCATTTATAAGTTTGTCGGCGATTTGTCTACGTAAAACTTTTGCATTCACAGTATCATGCTTTGTAAATCGTTTCAAGCCCATTAGCATCATTCTCAATTCATCTCCTTCCGCAAATGAAGTGATAGCGTGCTTTCCATTGATATTGATTCTTTCCATGGCATCGCTAATAAATACTCGGAGCATCGCAATCTGTATTTCGCAAGCAGCCTGACCTTTGATTGAAATTAATTTTTCGACTCTTAACAAGGCAGATTCTGCCACATAAATATCGTTCATCACATCTGCCGCATTCATCAAAATTTCTTGCTCACTTTCCAATTCCATCATCAATTTTTGTACGGCTCCGCCGGCTACCATCAACAGTCCTTTCTTGGCATTGCTGATGGCTTTTTTCTCGCTGTAAAAAATATCTTCACTCTCTGAAGTTGAAAAATCTGGAATGCTCATCAATTCTTTTTGTATAGACATTGCAGGCGTTAAAATATCGAGTTGACCTTTCATTGCTTTTTTAATCAGCATGTCTAAAGTCAGTAATCTATTGATTTCATTGGTGCCTTCAAAAATTCTATTGATGCGCGAATCTCTGTAGGCACGTGCAGCGGGTGCTTCTTCGCTAAAGCCCATTCCACCATATATTTGAAGCATTTCGTCTACCACATAATCCAAGGTTTCAGAACCAATTACTTTGAGCATCGCACACTCAATAGCATATTCTTCTGCAGCCCCTAACAAACATTCATGAGTAGCTTTGCCTGCCGCATGTAATTCTTTTTCCTTTTTATCAATCAGGTCGGAAGTCCTGTAAATAGCACTTTCAGCAGCCCATATTCGAATGGCCATTTCAGCCATCTTATGTTTGATTGCACCGAATGAAGCGATTGGTTTTTTGAATTGAATTCTTTCATTGGCATATTTAATGGCCGCATCTAGTGCCATTTTTGATCCACCCAAAACACCCGCAGCTAATTTGTATCGTCCAATATTCAAAATATTAAAAGCGATTTTATGTCCCTTAGCGATTTCGCCTAATACATTTTCTTTTGGAACATTCACATTCTCAAAAAATACTTGTCGAGTGCTTGATGCTTTGATGCCCATCTTCTGTTCTTCAGCACCCACGGTCAATCCAGGCATCGTTCTCTCAACTATAAATCCAGTAAATTTATCGCCATCGATTTGCGCAAAAACAATAAATACATCAGCAAAACCAGCATTGGTGATCCACATCTTTTGTCCGTTCAGCACATAATGAGTACCTGCTTCATTCATGATTGCTTTCGTTTTTGCAGATAAGGCATCAGAACCAGAACCTGGCTCTGTTAAACAATAGGAAGCTTTCAACTCACCTGTAGCGAGCTTTGGCAGATATTTTTGTTTTTGTTCCTCGGTACCAAAATATAAAATTGGCAATGTACCAATACCGATATGCGCACCAAGAGTTACAGAGAATCCATGTGCTACACCCATTTGTTCAACCAAAATAGAATTGGTATTGAAGTCCATGGCAGAGCCACCATATTGCTCAGGAATGGCGGTGCTCAACAATCCTAGCTCACCTGCTTTATGTAATTTCTCAACCGCCAAACCTTCTTCCATTTTATCTAATCTATCGAGATTGGGTGTAATTTCTGTTGCCACAAAATCTTTTACCATGGCTTTAAACATCAATTGTTCTTCCGTGAATTCTTCTGGGATAAATACATCCTTACAATCTGTTTCTTTAATGATAAATTCTCCTCCTTTCAATAATGTGCTCATATATCTTAATTTATTTTTATTACTCTTTTTATTCAAACAAACGTTTGGTGAAAATAGTTTGAATTTCTTAGAATTACAATTTTATTTTTGCATTGCCATACCCAAGTGATACATTGTAAAACTAATGATATCAGCCCATTCATCGATTAGTTTTGAAGTTGGTTTTCCTGGACCATGACCTGCCTGAGTATCCACTCTAATTAGAATTGGATTCACACCTTTATTATGCTCTTGCAATGTTGCAGCAAACTTAAAAGAATGAGCAGGCACCACCCTATCATCGTGATCACCGGTCGTGATAAGCGTTGCAGAATAGACCGTGTTTGCATGAATATTATGAAGCGGAGAATATTTGATTAAATAATTAAAATCTTCTTGTTTATCGCTTCTTCCATATTCAACCGCCCAACCCCAGCCAATCGTGAACTTATGATACCTGAGCATGTCTAATACACCGACGGTTGGAATGGCTACCTTAAATAAATCTGGACGTTGCGTCATGCAGGCACCAACCAACAAACCACCATTACTCCTACCATTGATGGCCAATTTATCTTTCGAAGTAATTCCTTTTTGGATTAAGCATTCCGCAGCACCAATAAAATCATCAAACACATTTTGCTTTTTTTCTAACATACCTCCTTGGTGCCATAATTCACCAAACTCAGAGCCACCGCGAAGATTCACCATTACATACACGCCGCCTTGTTGCACAAAGTACATAGTTTGCACACTAAACTCTGGCGTTTTAGCAATATTAAATCCTCCATAACCATACATCAGTAAAGGCTTTGCTATCTGATCTTCAATTGAGACATCGGCTCTATGAAAGACAAACATGGGTACTTTTGTTCCATCCTTACTCGTAAACCAAATCTGTTGTACAATTGTAGACATTAATGGATAATCAATTTTAGAAGCCTTATATAATGAACTTTTGTTAGTTTTTACCTCATATTCAAAAATGCTTGTAGCTATGTTAAAGGAGGAAAAAGAATAGTAGATAATGCTATCTCCCTTTTTTCCGTCAAAGCCGCTAACAGTTCCTAAACCAGGCAGTTCAACCGTGTTGAGCAAAGCTCCTTCAAGGTCATGCACTAGTACTTTTGAACAAGCATTCACTAAATAATTACAAAACAATTTATTTCCCACAGTGCTCACCGATCCAAGTTTAAATGCTTTCTCAGAGACGATTGTTTTCCAGTTTTCAACTGCCGGATTTTTGGTATCTACCAGTACAACTTTATTATTTGGAGCTTCATTATTGGTAACTAAAATAAATTGATCAGCAATATTATCGACGATGTATTGATTGTGCTTAAAACCAGCAATCAATATTTTAAATTCTTTCATTTTAGGGTTGGTCAAATCCAAATAACTAATTTGTGAACCGTCTGTCCCTTCAGAAACATAAAGCAAAAGATAACGATTATCTTCTGTCATAGAAACCCCAGCATATCGCAAAGGATTTTTTTTATCCTGATAGATAATCATGTCTTTATCCTGTGTGGTTCCTAGCTGATGATAAAACACTTTTTGAAACTCATTTTTGATGGAGTATTTCATTTTTTCATTCACAGGTTTGTCGTAGCCGCTAAAATAGAAACCTTCGTCGCCTTGCCAGGTAATGCCCGTATTTTTTGCATTTTTTATAACAATATCCAATTTCTTTCTTGTTTTCATGTCCAAAACATAGATATCTTCCCAATCGGAGCCAGCTTCGTGAACACTATAAGCACAATATTTTTGTGACCTTGAAAAGGCGACGGCACCTAGAGAAGAAGTACCTTCGGCATTGAAGAGATTAGGATCAATAAACACTTCTATATTGTTGCCACTAGTTTCTTGCACATATAAAACACTTTGATTTTGCAAACCATCATTCTTATAAAAAAAGGTATAATTACCTTCTCGGAATGGAGTCGAGTATTTTTCATAATTCCACATTTTTGTCATGTCTGACTTCACTATGTTACGAAAGGGAATTTGATTGAGATATTGATTGGTCAGCGCATTCTCCTCCCTTACCCACTCTTTAGTAGCAACAGACTTATCATCTTCTAACCATCGGTATGAATCTGCGATAACTGTCCCAAAATAATTATCGCTACTATCTACTTTTTTTGTCTCAATATATTTTGGCAAATTAATCATCTGGGCGTTTATCGAAAGAATTACACTGCAAGAAAGCATGGTGAAAACAAATTTTATATTCATATTTGAATGTATGTTTATAGAAGTTAAAGATAGAAATAAACTAGACCTTGCTTTTGACAAATATCAGATTTTTTTCATAACAAAAACCCAATAATCAAAGATTCGTTCGTGTTTGAGTTGATACTCATTTATCATCTGAAATCCTCCATTCTCCAGCAGTTCAACATACTCTTTCTTATTGTATTGATGAGGGTGCAAGATATCTCCAGGAATGACTTTAAAAACGCTTTTCAATAAATTATTGTGGTGTACATCGGTACTGATGACAAGCATGGCGCCCTGCTTACAAAGAGCACTCAACTTCTGTATTGATTTCTGAATATCTAAAACATGATTAATACAATTGATGCAGAAAACAACATCGTAATTAAAGTTTGAATAAAATTCTTCCAATGAGGATTGAACAAAATTTACCTTCGGGTAATTGATTTTTTTAAAATGAGGCAACTCTGCTTGGTATTTATGAATAAGCGGATCGACTGCCGTGATACTTTTATTGGGGAAGATACAAAAAATGCCTGCGGGACCACAACCTACATCCAATAGAGCAATGTTGTCGTTGGAGAACTCAAATTCGGATAGTTCAATAGATACAAGAAAGTCCTTCCAATATTTTCGTTTCCAAGCAAGATAATCATCAACAGACTGATTTCGAAGATATGTCTTCCACCAGTTCAATTCAAAAAACTGCGCAATAGTCCACCTGAATACTTTAAGCACTTGTTAGTAATTTGTGCAAACTTCGAAAATTAATATGGCTTATTTACATAACTTTGTAACTAGTGCAAAAAAAAAGTTCATTGAAAAAATAAAAACAGGCAGCCCTATCGCTGTTCCAATTTATTGGGAAAGAGGAAAGTCCGGGCAACATAGAGCAACATAGCAGCTAACGCCTGCTCTTGGGAAACTGAGAAGATAGTGCCACAGAAAATAACCGCTGCAATTCGTTGCAGTAAGGGTGAAAATGTGAGGTAAGAGCTCACAACGTATGTCCGCAATGATGTATGGGGGTAAACCTTATGTGTTGAAAGACCAAATATATTTCAGAAATGAAGCGGCTCGTTTCATCAGTATGAAAATACTGGACTGAAAAGGGTAGGTCGTTAAAGTGTTTTAGCGATAAAACACGTAGATAAATGATAGGGATTTATCAGCCGAAAGGCTTATAAAGACAGAACCCGGCTTATATGCTTGTTTTTATTTTTAATAAATAGACTTGATAGATATAACAAATAATTGAATTTAATATTAAGAGAAAATGCCAAATATTTTACTTGTAGATGATGAGAAAGCAATACGCAAAACTTTAAGAGAGATTCTTGAATATGAGAAGTATAAAGTAGATGAAGCGGAAGATGGACCAAGTGCCTTAGAAAAGATTCAAAGCAATCAGTATGATGTTGTTTTGTTAGACATAAAAATGCCAAAGATGGATGGCTTAGAAGTGTTAGAGAAAGCAAGAGAAGTTTCTCCAGACACCTCCTACATAATGATATCAGGGCATGGGAACATTGAAACTGCCGTAGAGGCTACTAAAAAAGGAGCATTTGACTTTATCTCCAAGCCACCGGATTTGAATCGCTTGTTAATTACTGTTCGCAATGCGATGGATAAAACGAATTTGGTGACAGAGACAAAAATTCTGAAAAGAAAGGCAGGTACTACTAGAGAAATCATTGGAGATTCAGAATCGATACAAAAGATAAAAGACACCATCGAACGGGTAGCTCCTACAGATGCTCGAATTTTGATTACTGGAGAAAATGGTACTGGTAAGGAATTGGTCGCTCGGTGGATTCATGAAAGAAGTAATAGAAATAAATCGGCCTTAGTTGAAGTAAATTGTGCAGCAATTCCCTCTGAGCTGATAGAGAGTGAGTTATTCGGACATGAAAAAGGGGCTTTTACTTCAGCCATGAAACAGAGGATTGGAAAATTTGAACAAGCAAGTGGTGGGACTCTTTTTCTAGATGAGATAGGCGATATGAGTATGGAAGCGCAAGCAAAAATGCTAAGGGCTTTGCAAGAAAATAAGATTACGAGAGTTGGAGGCGAGAAAGATATCACTGTTGATGTGCGGGTTATTGCAGCCACCAACAAGGACCTTTTAGAGGAGGTTGAACACAAAAGATTTAGATTGGATTTGTATCACAGATTAAGTGTTATATTAATTCATGTACCCTCATTAAATGACAGACGATCTGACATTCCTCTATTGGCGGAAAAGTTTATTAAAGAAATATGTGAAGAATATGCTGTACCAAGAAAAGCAATACTTCCAAAGGCCTTACAAGAGTTAGAGAATTTTAATTGGACAGGTAATATTAGAGAATTACGAAATGTTTGTGAAAGATTAGTGATTCTTTGTGGTGATAAAATTACGGAGGAGGACTTACAAAACTATGTAACCAAACCCTCCACAAAAAAAACTACAGCAGATATTTTTGAACAGTTCAAAGATTTTCATGAATTCAAAGAACATTTCGAAAAACTATTTATACAACATCGCTTAAAGGCCAATGAATGGAATATTTCAAAGACAGCTGATGAGTTAAATATCCAAAGAAGTCATCTTTATAATAAAATTGAAAAGTTTGAGCTAAAAAGAGCTTAGTCAATAAATAGACTATTTTTTTATAAGCATCATTTTGCTTTTCGATTTAATTGTAAAAAGTGCTAACTTCGTTAAATAATCAAACATATCTAATGAAATATTTTTGTAGCATATCCCTGGTACTAATAACATTGTTTATTGCAAGCTCCTGCAAAAAAGAAATACAATTGCCTGATACTTCCTTAAAAAAATTATATGGCAAATGGAATTTAGTAAGGTCTGTTGGCAAGCACGGAGAGGGTGAAGTACCTTCTTCTGGTGGTTATCAAATTTGGATTCGTTTTGATAATTTTGGTATCTATGAAAAATATCGTGATAGCACACAATTAGTGAATGGAATGTATCGTGTTTCTCAAGAATCTGACACTCTTATTGAAAATTTTATGCTCACTACTTCTGCCAAATATCGCTATAATGGTAAAGAGTATGACCTCGAGGATAGTTTGAGAATTCAATTTAATGGGGATGATACCTTAGCTCTTTTCTGTGATTGTGAAAATGGATTAGATTATTTGTATACAAGAATAAAATAAAAGAACAGCCAATAAAAATTGGCTGTTCTTAACAAATTTCGTTTCCCTAAATTATTATAATACTTTTTGAATTTCTTTTTCTAAAAGATCTTCGTCCCCTTCAAGGTATCCATTATGGAGATAAACGATTTTTCCTTTTTTGTCTACCAATAACGTGTACGGTACAGTTTGAATTCCTAATGCTCTTTTTAAATCAGAATTCACATCTAATAATACATTATAAGTCCACCCCTCTCCGTTTACATAAGTTTTTACCTTCGCCGTATTTCTTACGTCATCGACAGATACAGCTACCAAATCGAGATTATATTTTTTCTGCCATTCTTCATATACCTTATCTAATTCACTTAGCTCTTTTTTACAAGGTATACACCAAGTAGCCCAAAAACTAAAAATCGTTATCTTTCCAGTTTTACCTAAGTCAGCTACGTTTACTTTTTTACCATTCATATCAGATAAGGTGATAATTGGCAAGGTCTTTTCTGTGAACATTTTTTTTGCCGTTTCTGCACCTGTTTCCTCCTGAGCACGAATTTGAAGTGAAAGAAGGGAGAGAAGAGCAATGAAGCAAAAACTTAATAATTTGGCATTTTTCATGTGATAATTTTTATGTTACTCAATACAAATTTATAACTTTCAATGATTATGCCAAACTATTTATTAAGAAGAAGATTGAGCCCTACTTTGGTAAGCCAATCCATGATATTCATTGCTTTATACTAGTAATCTACTGCTATACACATTCTAAATAAAAAGAAGTACGTTTGCATAAAATTAAAATTAACGACTATTAACTAAATTTCTATGAACATAAATGGGATTATCATTTTTTTTGCATTCTTTTTTTCAAGTCTAGGTCTTTATGCACAAGGATATTTTTCTGGAGATATTCAAAGTAATACAGATTTTTATGTACGTGACACGAACATTGGAGCAGCGAACACACCACACTACGACAATTTGAAATCAGGCACCGACACTTGGATAGGATTAAATTATAATAATGATGACTGGAAACTGAGAACTGGAGTTAGGGTGGATTTGTTTCACAATTCTAATCTTCACAACCCAGGTACACCATATAGTGGATACGGATTAGGATTTTGGTACGTTCAAAAAGAAATAAAAGGGCTAGAAATTACAGGTGGTAACTTTTATGAGCAATTTGGAAGTGGGCTTACTTATAGGGCTTATGAAGATAGATCCTTAGGTATAGATAATGCTCTACTTGGGGCACGTTTAAAATTTACGTATAAAGACAAATTGCTTATTAAAGGATTTACAGGTGTACAAAAATACAGATTTGAATTATACAAGCCTGTCATTAAAGGCTTATGTATAGAAGGTAACTTTGCCATAAAAGACAAAGCCATTTTTACACCTGGTATAGCCGTGGTAAACAGAACCATTGATCAGAAAAACATGGAAATAATTGTTAGTAACATTGAGTCTTATGATACCTCATTAAGATTTGTGCCGAAATACAATACCTATGCATTCTCCTTTTATAATACATTAAATGCTGGAAATTTTACATGGTTTGTAGAAGCGGCAATGAAAACACATGAAGCACTAAGAGGGAATGGTAGTTTATTTGATGCTCCAGGAAATGCAGTTTACACTTCATTCAGCTACTCCAAGAGAAAATTTGGTGTTTCTTATCAATTCAAGAGAGTTGAAAATTTCCAGTTTAGGACTTCTCCAAATGAATACTTGTTGCAAGGAATGGTCAGTTTTTCGCCACCAACGAGCAGACAAAATTCATTGAGACTGCCGTCGCGATTTAATGCTGCTGCACAAGAGTTGAATGAAACGGCCCATTCAATAGATTTAACTTATACGCCCAAGAAAGGTTATACAATGAACTTGAGTCTTTCTTTTATCCATAATAATAAATTCCAAATTAAATCACCCTATTTTGGTGAGGTCTATTTTGATGTTGAATTTAAGAAAAGTAAGAAAGTTCAAGGTTATTTAGGTTTTCAATATGTTAAATACAATCAGAAATTTTATACTTTAGAGGGCGACACGATTCATTCTATCACTGGTTTTGGAGAGATTTCCATTAAAGTAAACAAAAAGCTATCTATTAGAAGTGAACTCCAATATCAATATTGTCCGAAAGATTATGGTCAATGGCTTTTTGGTCTTTTAGAGTTTAACATAGCGCCGCATTTTTCGCTTGCTGTTTCAGACATGTGGAATGTGGTACCAAATACATCGAGAGAAGATAGACCAAGTCGGCCACTACACTTTTATTCATTCTTTTTGGGATATACCTTAAATCAACATCGTTTCACGGCATCCTATGTAAGACAAGTATCAGGAATCGTTTGTACTGGAGGTGTTTGTCGTTTTGAGCCTGCTTTTAGTGGACTCAGGATTTCTATCAACAGTAGTTTTTAATTAATAAATGAGTTAAATTTAGATCATGAAAAATAAAATCATTCACTTTTTCTCCATTTTGTTCCTCATTACTACACTCATTTTCTTGAGTAATGGTTGTAAGGAAATTGGACCTGCCATAGACTTAACTGGTAGTGGTGCCGTGCAAGACACCACCTTTGTGACTACACCTGATGCTGCTCAGGCAAAAGTTATTCTTTTAGAAGAGTTTACAGGTGTTCGCTGCATCAATTGTGCGAATGGACACGTGGCAGCAGCCTCGTTAAAAGCTGCAAACCCAGGCAGGCTCTATTCCATAGCGCTTCACAGCTTCAATCTTGATGAGCCATATCTATATAGTTTAATTGATTTGACATTAGACAAGGCTGAACAAATTCAACAAGCCTATGCTGCCGGAACTTCCAAACCAAGTTCAATGATTGATAGAGTACTTTTTCCAGGCGAAAGTTCACCAGCTTATCTATTGGCCAAATGGCCAGGTTACGTTTCTACAAGGTTAGCTGCAACCACACCAGTAAATGTAGAGTTGACTAATAATTACAATAATACCACTAGAGAGTTGGAAATTAAACTAAAAATTCAATACACTGCTTTAGTCACCGATCAAAATAGCTTTACTATTTATCTGGCAGAAAACAATTTGATTACTGCTCAGCTAATGCCGACAGGTGATGTAGACACCAATTATGTTCACAATGATGTGATGCGGGAAATCATAACTCCCAATGGAGGAAGCTCTTTAGCTGAGGCAGCGGTGGTTGGAAGAACCTATCTTAAAACCTTTAAAATTACTATTCCAGACGATTTTGATCCCTCCGAATTAGAGGTAATTGCATTTGTTCACAAAACTGGAGCGAGCAACGAAATTTTACAAACTGCCGTAAAAAAGATACTTTAGGTCAAACATCTCTATTTAACCTATCAAATTCTACAGCTTTGATAGATGAAGTAGGTTGATTTTCTCAAAAAAATAATAAAAAAGACTAATTATTAAAAATTGATTATCTTTGTTTTGCAGAATCACGTTTGTTGTTGGTGTGCCTGTGATTAAAAATTAACAACACTAAAACAATTTTTTATGGAAACCGGAACAGTAAAGTTTTTTAACGACGAGAAAGGATTTGGATTTATTAAGGACGCTAAAACATCAAAGGAATACTTTGTGCATAGCTCAGGATTGACCACAAAGATAAAAGAAGGTGACGAAGTTACCTATGATATCCAAGAAGGCAAAAAAGGATTAAATGCAGTTAACGTAAAGTTAGCTTAAGCTATATTCTTTAGAATTCAATTTATTATGAACCTCGCTTGCGA
This sequence comes from Chitinophaga pinensis, assembly GCA_945872405.1. Lineage (GTDB taxonomy): Bacteria > Bacteroidota > Bacteroidia > Chitinophagales > CAMDFR01 > CAMDFR01. The sequence goes on from CAMBZT010000015.1 coordinate 12,724, forward strand.
GGTTTTTTTTATTTTAAAAATGAGGAACTGTAAGCATTAAAAAAGCCATTATCAATAATGATAATGGCTTTTTGATTTATTCCTTCTTCCTTTATTTTACTGCGAATGTCACCCTTCTATTGAGGTAATGACCACCTTCGATAATTGGATCAAATTTCTCTGGCAAGTTTGGCACTACTGGGTCTGCTTTGCCTAGTGCTTCAATCACAAATCTATCTTTGCTTAATCCAAACGCACTTACAAAAATATTGACTGCTGCTTCTGCTCTACGTTGCGCTAACTTGATGTTGTAATCGTCTTTAGCCCTATTGTCTGTATATCCTAACACACGTACCACAGCCGTTGGATTATTTTGCATGTACATAGCCACTTTATAGATTGACGGATAGAATTCTTGCTTTATGGTTGACTTATTTAAGTCAAAAAATATTGGATCAAAAATCTTAGGATCAACGCCAAAAACACCTGAAACAATTTCCAAACCTTTGGCATCTGCCTGGGCATTGGTTTTAGTATTGCTTTGCTTATCAAAAATATCGGCAACGCCATCATCATCCCCATCTAAAGCACGACCATTTTTATCCACCCTTGCTCTTTTTGGAGAGAATGGCTCGTCATCAAATTTATCGGTGATACCATCTCCATCAATATCTAAGGAAACACCATGCGTATTAACCATAGCTGCAATAGGAGTATTCATCTCCTTATCGAATAAATCAACGACTCCATCTTCATCGTCATCCTTCATGAAATCGCCACTATACAAATTACTTTTCAACTCCATGATATCCTCATAGGGCATTACCAAAGGATTTACCCAATAAAGTGGTTCTTGCCTTTTACCTAATTTGAAATTAACACCCAAGCTAGTATATGAATAAAAGTCTGATTTTGTTGTTGCGACAAAATCAGAAGTAAATTTTGTACCATCCAATAAGTTATCGTTATTCCATGAAAACTTTTGTTCTACATTTAGATCAATCCTTTTGCTCAATTTAAAAAGAAGTCCTGCTCCAAGAGAAATAGAAGGATTAATTTGTGTGTTTTTTACACTAAAGGTCGTATTCTCAATTGTTGCAATTGTTTCGTTGGTATTGTCATTAATACTTTTTATTGCCTTATAAGTTGCTCCTCTACTGAAAAACTTTGGATCTGATACCACTCCAGAATAATCATATAAAGAACCTGCATTGTTATCGTCAGTCATATTCATTTTTGTATTTCTAGTAGACAATCCTATTCCACCTAATGCATAAACAAGCACTTTAGGACTTCTCTTATAAAAACTCATGTTATTCAAATAGGCAACTCCTTGAACTTCCAATGAAGTTAAATTGAGTTTGAAATTTCTAAACTGATTAGAAAGTCCAGATGATTTCACATCCTGACCTGTTACCTGGCTATAAATACCTTGTAACCGAAGTGCGAAAACATGTCCTAAAGACTTTTGCAATGTAAGACCGGCACCCCAACCAAATTTCGTGGCTACATCGCCCAATACACAAGCATATCCGCCATTAATACCTATTGCCCACATATTTTTTTTCTTAGCGGGAAAAGCGTATCTAAAATTTTCGAAATCAAGTTGTCTTTGATAATCCTTCTTCTTTAGATATAATGAATCTTTAAGAGGTTGAGTTTCTTTGATGGTCTGTGCCTCTTGTGCTTTTATTGTGGTAACACTTAGTAAAAAGAAAAGAGTTATTAAGTATGGGAAATATTTTTTCATATTAGATGATATTAGAGCGACAAAGTTATGAAAATAAATTTTATTTCTATCAAGAATTAAAGCATTAATAATCAAATATTTAGAGACTAAACGAGTGACTAGAATTTGTGATTAGCTACCAAATATGCGCCAATTGAAGTAATATTGCTATTAGAAAATAAATAAAAAATGCAAAAAACACTTATCAGTTTAAATATTATATTAACAATATTAGTGAGTAGCTTATTTATTCACTCTTGCAAACCAAAAACAAAAGACCCCTTAAAAGAGGTGCCTGGAGCTGTTTTGGATAAAACAGTAAAAATTGCTTATGTGGATTTAGATACTCTAGAAAGTAAGTATGATTATTTCATTACTAAGAAAGAGGAACTAGAAAAAAAGGCAATGAGTATGAAATCCACAATGGATAGTAAACAGCAAACCTTTCAGAAATTTTACCAAGATGCGGAAACTAAAGCTGAAACAATGACTCAGAGCGAGCTACAAGCGACACAAATGAAGTTACAGCAAATGCAACAAGACTTGGAAACCATGCAACAAACCTATTCTGACCAAATGGCACAGGAGCAAGAGAATTTTGGTATTGCGTATCAGACAAGAATAGAAGAATATTTAAAAAAGTTTAATGCCGATAAGAAGTACTCATTTATTCTTTCTTACAGAAGCGCGTCTGGTTCACTTTTGTACAAGGATGATGCCTATGAAATTACTGACTTGGTATTGGTTGGTCTAAATAAAGAATACAAAGAATCAAGCACTATGCCTGTGAAATAGTGAAGGGCTCCACTCATTAGAAAGAAGTTTAAATCCATTATAAAAAAAATAAAGTAAATGTCTAGAATTGGATTGTTTTATGGTACAGACACTGGAAACACAGAGACTATATCAAAGATTATTAAACAAAAATTGGAAGATAAATTAGGGGAAGGAAGTGTTGACTTATTAGAAATTTATCAAAAAACTTCTGAAGACATGTCTAAATATGATCTTTTAATATTAGGCATGCCCACGTGGTATGATGGTGAGTTGCAGGGAGATTGGGAGGAATATATTCCAAAAATGGAAGCAATTAATTTCTCAAACAAAAAAGTAGCCTTTTTTGGATTAGGCGACCAATATGGCTATGCATCGTACTTTTGTGATGCATTAGGTGTTTTTGCCTTAATTGTAGAGAAGAATAACGGTAAATTATGTGGAATGACTAGCACATCTGGATATGAGCATGATCATTCTAAGGCAGAACGTGACGGTATGTTTGTTGGTTTGTGTATTGATGTAGACAATCAAGACGAAATGACTGAAGAAAGAGTCGACAGATGGCTACCAGGCGTTCTCTCAGAATTTGGACTAAGCTAAAGATGCTTGCAGCTTCTTCGATTAGTTTCTTCAACAAAATTTTAGTGCTTTAGATAGAGCACTCTACTCCAAAATAATTAAGTCATTTTTTTTGCTCAATCATCTTTTCAATCAAAATCTTCTCATGTCGAAAGAACCAAAATTATACATGATTTTGTTAGGATGTAAACCAAAGGGTAGAAATACAGAGCAACACGATATCTATTTTGGGATAGGAAATTCTCTCAATGATTTAGTGCCTTCAATGAATGAATTTTGGCCAGAAGCAAAGACGAAATTACATATTGATGCTTGGAGGGAAGTAACTCAAATTGGGGACTTTAAGGTAGAGGTAAGGCCAAGGGAAGGAAATCTTAATCCAAGCAAGGAGCAGCAAGAGAAATTGTATTTCATTAATCTTGGCGGATACAAACGAGGTGAATTTGAGGAGTTTCATTACAAAATATTGACAGTATCAGAAAGCATTGATGCTGCAAAAAAGAATGCGAAAGGACATGCCTTTTATAAACATACTGGATTTAGAGGTGCCACGGCACATCTTGATGATAAATATGGTCTAGATATTGATGAAATGTATACTGTTGAAGATGCGCTAAGCAAGTCATACAAAAATGATTTTAAGATTATTATCACATTAAATAAAGGTTACGAAGAAGATATCATGCATCTTGGCTATCTGCCGTTAACAAGTATCAAACTCCTTTAAAAGTTACAACACTTTCTTTTTTTATTACTCAGTTTCGATTAAATATATAATAGTAAATGAGAGTTGCACCAGGGATTGTAGCGATAGCCCACAGCATCAAACTCTGCTTTATTAAGGGAAGTTGCGAGGACTATAAGCGAAAAGCCCGCTCGGGTGCCAAAAAAAATTAATTTACTACATCAACCGTTTTGTTCATTCGAACGATATGTGCTAAAGTATCAATTGCTTTTGCATGATTTTTTACATAATAGTTTTCCTTATCCCATAAATATCCTGCGTCCTTCAGAGAGATAAGAGCTACAATCTTTTCGAGAAATTTTGAATTATTAAAAATAAAAATTTGACTTATCTATTTTTTCATCAGCAGGAATTATTTTTGAAATATCCTCATCAAATCTTAGCTGAGAAGCAAAATAAATACTAGTGCTGGCAATGATTTAAAAGCATTGCTACAAAAAAAATGGCATGCTTCTGAAAATATCTATAGATAGCCAAAAATATACTTCCCATTTGAATTATTTATTTTCTTTACGCGTAATTTTGAGCACAAAATAGGTGAGGAAGAACGCTACAAGTCCAAGTATAATAGCCAATACAGCACCTCCTACAAAAAACTGAAGAAAACTTTTTTGTAATTCTTGAAAAGACAAATTCCAATTAAATTCCTCGAAAGCGAATGCACCACCTATCAGTTTTTTTCCCAAGAATAAGCTAGCAAATACCCAAAAAATACCCAATGGTCCAAAACTAATATTTGAAACGATCAACACAATCGCTTTATTAAGCTTAAAATACATTGCAATAAAAACTGAGATGAGCATTTGAAAACCCCAAACTGGCAAAATTCCCATAAAAACTCCTAAACCAACAGAAGCCGCTTTGATATAATTACTTTCATGGCTTGCAACCAGCTGCTTATGCCAGATTGTTTTCATGTTCTCAGGAAAATTGCAAAGAAAATTCTTCGGTTTATAATACAAAAATGCTACTATAACCAAATAAGAATTCAAAAAACTTATTCTGGTAAAAACAGGACCTTTTCGAGAGTGTTTCACTCGATCATTTTTGGGCGGATAGTATACATCAATTGGTATACAAATCACATTGACTTTATTCCATGCTGCCTTTACCAAAACTTCAACCTCAAATTCATATCTCCACGTAAACAGCCAGATTTTACTCAGCGGTCCCAAGGGATAGAGACGAAAGCCACTTTGCGTATCCAGAACTTTAATTCCAGTTTCTAGTTCGAACCAAAAATTTGAAAATTTATTTCCAAAACTGCTTGTACCTGGCTCGTTTTCTTGTGTCATTTTACGAGAGCCGATGATGATGCTATTTCTTGCTTCTGGCAACTTATCTAAGAAATGAAGCAAATCTTTTGCATCATGCTGGCCATTACTATCGATTGTGATGGCATATTTATACCCTTTACTAAACGCTTGTTTAAATGCGCCTCTAAGTGCTGTTCCCTTACCTTGATTCTTTTCAAAATGAATCACTTCGAGGTTGGCAAAAGCAGACAAAATTTCTTTGGTTTTATCAGTACTCCCATCATTAATCAAAAGAATATGGTCAGTATATTTGGAGACGTCGTTAATAAGCTGAGCCAAAGTCTTTTCATTATTATAGGTTGGTATAACAACGCAAATTTTTTCTTCTGCAAACCTATTATCAAGCATTTTTATTTGGCTTTTTCAATTTCGCCTTCATTTTAAATACTACCAACTCATCTTTTCTTAGCAAGACATCAACCGCATAGAGCTCATCTGTTTTTTTGACACTCAACTCTAGAGAAAAATAAAATTCTTCTCTAGGATTAATTACTTGTAGAAATTTCGTGTTAACAACTTGACTGTACACTAAAGGCATTTTATAGCCTTCAGACATTAATTCTTTCACCATCTGAATGATAGTAACACCAGGTACGACAGGTTGATTCGGAAAATGTCCATCAAAAATTATATTTTCTGCAATGAAAGTAACTTCATAGGAAAATACACCTTGAGTAGCGTCTTGAGACACTCGATTAACTTTATAGAATGAATCTTTAAGCATAATAGAAATGCAAAAATAATTAATATAAGGTGATTAAAGTTTAAACATCTACAATATGAGGCAATAATTAACTAATTTCGCGAACCATTCCATCATTAATTTAGGGAAGCAAAGATGAAATTACTATATACCTATCTTAAAAAGTACAAATTCCTCGTATTTATTACTTTATTACTTGCTGCGATAAGTCAGGTATTTTCCCTGTTGGATCCTACATTTTTGGGGAAGTATATAATTGACGATTTGGGTAAACATCCGTTTACTTTCCCTGATGGAAGTACAAGAAATGTTTCACAATTTGTTTGGGGAGTTATAAAAACGATTTCGTTGCTTTTGGGCGTTGCTATGATAAGTAGAATTGCCAAAGCATTTCAAGACTATACGAACAGTGTGGTGGTACAAAGAATGGGGGCAGATATTTATTCAGATGGACTAAAACATTCGTTACAACAATCGTTTCAGGAGTTTGAAGACCAACAAAGTGGTCAGACATTAAATATCATTCAGAAGGTGAGGCAAGACGTTGAAAAACTTATCAGCTCTTCCATCAATATATTTTTTACTGCTTTTATAGGAATGATATTCGTTTGTATTGTTGCTTATCAGATTTACCCCCCTTTAATTCCCATTTACTTTCTTGCGAGCATCATCCTTGGATTTGTGACCGTTTTTATATCCAAAAAAATAAAAAAAGTACAAACTAAGATTGTGAAAGAGACTAATTTGCTTGCAGGCAGTACGACAGAGAGTTTGCGCAATATAGAGCTCATCAAAAGTCTTGGACTTACTGTTCAGGAAACAAAAAGATTGAACCTCACTTTGCGAAAGATTTTAAAATTGGAGTTAGATAAGGTAAAAAGCATCCGCAGTGTTACCTTTATACAGGGTACTTTTGTGAATTTTTTACGTCAAACCATTCTCTTTTCCTTGTTATATCTTTTATTTAAGGAACACCTCACTTTAGGCCAAATCATTACCTTTCAGTTCTACTCTTTTTTTATTTTTAATCCCTTACAAGAGGTTGGCGGTGTCATTATAGCTTATCGAGAGGCAGAGGCATCTCTTTTCAATTTTAATAAAATATTAGAATCACCTATTGAGCCTAAGCCAGCAAATCCTATTGCTGTAGAATATCTCAACAAAATGGAATTTAACAATGTTGGCTTCAAACATAAAACTGCAAGAAATAAAGCACTTGAAAATATTTCGTTTACAGTAAATAAAGGAGAAACTGTTGCTTTTGTTGGACCCTCTGGTGCAGGCAAAACCACTTTAGTAAAATTGCTCGTAGGATTATACATCACCCAAGATGGAGACATATTTTACAACAATATCAAATCCGGGGATATTGATATTAATGAACTTAGAAAGCAGATAGGCTTTGTTACACAGGATACACAACTTTTCTCTGGTAGCATTAGAGAGAATTTACTTTTTGTAAACCCTCAAGCTAAAGACCAAGAAATGTTTGATGTACTGAACAAAGCAGCAAGTCAAAATATATTGGCCAGAAGTGAAAATGGATTAGATACCGTGATAGGAGAAGGAGGCATGAAAATTAGTGGTGGTGAAAAGCAAAGACTCTCCATTGCTCGAGCATTACTTCGTAAACCTAATTTGTTTGTATTTGACGAGGCCACTTCTTCGTTAGATTCTATTACAGAGCAAGAGATATCAAATACCATCAGAACTATTTCTGCTAACAAAAACCAAATCACTGTGATGATTGCCCACCGACTATCTACGATTATGCATGCAGATAGAATCTATGTCTTAGAGAAAGGAAAAATAATTGAGACAGGCAAACACGAAGAATTGTTGGTCGAAAAAGGACTTTATTATGCGATGTGGCGACAACAAATTGGAGAGAGAAAGGAAGAATAATTTTTGTTTTAAAACAAAAAACCCACAGTAGACTACTGCAGGATTATTTTCATTCCTTGGCTTTAAGAAATATATTTTAATTGCACTTTTAAAATGTACCCGTAGAACCAAATTCTACTGAGTTTTATTTCCATGTCACTATGTAAAACATCAGTATACTAAAAGCATGAGACTAATCGCTCTGAGCGAACCTAATGACTTCTTGAACAATATAACTTCTCGTGTATTATTGCTAAAATGCTATTACGAAACCAATGATTGCAATGCTTTAGACAATAGTCTTGAAAACTTCAGAATTTATTTATTAAGACATAAAAACAAAGGTTATCATTACGTTTTTCATAACAATTTCATCAAATATTTGAAACAAATAATGAAAGCCGCTTTTTTAATAAAAGCGAAAAGACCATTTTTCTAGAGAAGCTAAAAAACGAAAATCAGAACGCTGAAAAAGCCTGGTTAATTGAGACAGCATCTTAGTTCTTTAAATGATTTAAGATTCTTTGACGCATTATCTCCTTTACATCTTCTTTCAATTTATCAGTTTCTGCCGAAGTGTATGTTGTAACATCAATTTGATCAAAGTAAATATGAACCTTACCTGGCTGCATTAACATTGGGGTATCTGGATTATAAATCTGCTTTGCTCCTATAATTGTCTGAGCGATGATAGGAACTTTAGTTTCTATGGCAAGTCTAAAAGCTCCAGCATAAAATTCCTTCAAAGGCGGGTTGGTTCTATTTCTTGTGCCTTCTGGATAAATAAAAATGGGAAAGCCCTCTTTAATGGTATTCACCATATACAAATAACTTTTTTTTCTAGATTCGTCGCTTGTTCTATCGACTAATATTCCCAGCGACTTCACCATCATTCCAAAAACTGGAAATTTAGTTAAGCTCTTTTTGGCGAGAAAATAACCAGCTTGAGGACTGTTTGCCGCATTAATAATAATATCAACCATCGATTGGTGATTACTGATAAGTACATGTGCTCCTTTATTAGGCATGTTTTCCCTGTTGTGCTTTACAAATCGAATCCCCATCAAAAAACAAAGAATAGGTCCTAATATCTTAAAGTTAAAAGTCAAAAGTTGGTATCGAACTTTCTTTCCAAAAAGAGCGATGAGAAGTATAAACACAGGGGTAATCAATGTTATCAAAACCATAAAGACAATTCCTCCCCAAAGCAACCAAACAAAGCGAAACAGATTTTTTATAATGTTCATTTTTAAAATTTTAATTTAAGAGTCGTTTATACATGGGTACCACGTTTTCTAAACCATAATACAAACAATCTTTAACAAAAGCATGACCTATCGACACCTCCAATAAATTAGGAATTTGTTGTTTAAAAAATGCCAAGTTATCGAGATTCAAATCGTGACCAGCATTGACGCCCAATCCTATCTCTAGACAATGCTTTGCAGCTTGAATAAAAGGCGAAATTGCATCTTCTCTGTCAATTGAATAATGATGTGCATATGGCCCTGTGTAGAATTCGATCCTGTCTGTATTAATCTCTTTGGCTGCATCCAAATACTTTTTTTCTGGATTAATAAACAATGAAACTCTAATTCCATTCTCTTGCAATAGAGCAACAATTTCTTTCAATTGAACTTGATGAAGAATAGTATCCCAGCCATTATCTGAAGTAAGGGCATTGGGTGCATCAGGCACTAAAGTACATTGATGTGGTTTTGCATCGATCACCATGCGAAGAAATTTTTCATCAGGATAGCCCTCAACATTCAATTCTGTTCTAACATTCTTTTTGAGGTCAAAAACATCTGTATACTTTATGTGTCTTTCATCAGGACGAGGATGAACAGTAATGCCATCTGCTCCGTAAGCTTCGCAATCCGAAGCAAACTTCAAAATGTCAGGCACATTATTTCCTCTTGAATTCCTCAATAGTGCGATCTTATTAATATTCACAGAAAGTTTAGTCAACATATTTGCGCATTTGAATTACAAATATCGACATAAAAAAACCTTTACCATAAATGATAAAGGTTTTCTCAAATTATTGTATCGTTAAAATGTGTATGCAAGTTTACCTATGAACATTCTTCCCATCGCTGGGGTACCGGGAAATCCTTGAAATCTGTAACCCAACACATTATTGATATTGAATGACAATAGAATACCCTTTAACCATTTATCTTCCGCATGTGGTCTATAACTAAATCTTACATCCACTAGATTGGCTGCATTCACCATACCAACGTAAATGGCACTGTTTGCAGGAAAGGCATCTGTCCACCTCCAATTTACACCATAACCAAATCCTATTTTTTTAATCTCATGATCAATCCCTAGAGATGTTTTGAAGCGTGGCGCATTAAGTGCCACATAACCATTTGATGCCCCTCTTAAAGCAATTCTATCTTTGTTTACAAAAGAGCCAGCAAAGGAAATATTGAAGCCGTCAAAGATTTCAAAATTAGCACCCAAATCAATGCCTGTCACATCTACTTTTCCCAAGTTACGATAGACAAGTATCACATCGTTACCAACTAAAGAATCATCGGGTGTTACAGAGCCAATAGGAATGGCTTTATTTGCTCCGAGAATCAAATTAACTAAATCATCCCAATTGGTTCCGTTGGGTGTTCCGCCTGTGTATGCTCCATCTAGCAGAGGCGCCAAAGTAACGGGATCATTGAATAATAGTAAAGATTGATCAATGGTTAATCCTGGAAAAATAGAAGAAGGTTTTTGTAAATTATTATATAGCAAGCCGCTAGCGTTTTGTGCTCCCAATGCCGACGTTAATTCTTTGGCATCAAAGATGACACTGCTACTTGAGATGGTGAGTGGACTTACAAAATTCTTGATTCGAGTATGGTAAATATCTGCGGTGATGGATAATTTGTTACCGATAAAACCTTTGTAACCCAATTCATAAGTTTGTGTGATAGTGCTCTTAATTTTTTCAACCTTAGAATAGCCGCCCGTCCATTCTTCTTTTGTAATGTAATCAATTGCCTTGTGATTCACGTCTTGAATGCTACCCGTGTCTGTCGAAATACCATCAAAAATAGCATCTAAGAAACTTTGTATCACTGTACCTGGTAAACCCGTTTTCGCACCCAATCCGTTCGCAATAATTGAGGTCATATTGTCGAAAGCCACATAATTATTTGTTTTATCGTTGATGTCGTACCAGCCACTAAAATACGGACTGCGCATTTGAGCATCGCCGCTTGCATTATAATGATAATCTAAACCACTTGCATTACCTAGGCCTCTTACATTGATACCATTTGGAATCAAACCATTAGATAAATCAAGATATAGATTAAGTGTAGAGGGTGATGAAAACGCCCTATTATAGGTCATTCGCAAGGTATTGTTTTGATTTACTTTATAGACTAATGCTGCTCGCGGTGAGAACATCAACTCTTTCATTTTATCATGATAATCGAGACGAAAAGCGGTTACTAATTTTAATTTTTTGGCAAAATCCAAATCCCCTTGAATATAGGCACCCACTTGATTTATATTGTCAATATTCTCAAAACGTCCGTTGATAGTGCCATCAGTTTGAGGTCTCGTCAATAAAACATCGGCTCCATATATCAAATTCATTCGCTGCACAGGTCGAGCACTATGTTGAATTTGGAACACATGCATTTTGGATTTGTCTAATAGCGATTGAATTTTATGTGGTGGTTGTGCTGTACTCCCTACTTGAGGAATCAAATAAGTATCTCCGCTATTAGTACCATTCAAGTAATACTGAATAAAAAGATTTTTCCACTTTAAGCGTAATTGTCCATAATAAGACTTCCAATTCACCGCCTGACCTGCACCTAAGCCTGTCAGCTCAATATTTGAGCCATTCGACATACCCCCATTCACAGTAATGAAAACCTTTTTAGGCAATTTGAAATCCATCCTCGCATCAAAATTGTATTTTTTGATACCAAAATCTCTGTCGAATTTTTGCGAACGGATATCGACTGAGTCAATGTTTCCATCTCCATCTCTATCATATCTTCCCGTTGTATCTGGTGTAAATACAGCACCATTTTTTGCAGTTCCAAACCACATCAAATCTCCTATTTTCGGCTCTCTGCTATCATAGTATTGCCAGTCATTTCCTTTTAGATAGCCTCCTGAAATTTTATAACCAAACCAATCCTTCACTCTCCCCGCATGTCTCAACTCAGGAGCAACAAAATAGACAGAAGCTTCTTGATCTGAGCCACCAAATGCTGACGAAATAGATGTCTGAAACTTTTCTTTCATGTCCAAAGGACTTTTTGTCTCGATATATAAAACACCTTCGGATGCATTTGGACCGTATAAAGCAGAACCGGGTCCACGTACCAATTCAATTCGACTGATATCAGACTGAGAAGTAGGAATTAACTGATAGGCATTTACTTTCAAGGAAGGCACTGATGCTATTCGATTATCGACTAAGGTCATTAAGGAACCTGAGAAGATATTATTAAAACCTCGAGCCACCACATTCGCTGCCACCAAACCTGTCTGCATGATGTCTACTCCTGGTACTTTTTTCAAATTATCGGTTACAGTAATTGCAGGCACTATCTCGATTTGTTTTAAATTTAAAACAGTTACTGAGGCAGGTGCATCAATTAGCTTTTCCTTTCTTTTTGAGGCTGAAATAATTACTGCATTTAAACCTCTGTCTTCTAACGACATTTTAAAGGTAATCACTTGATTAGCGCCTACACTCGTATTTACCGGCTTTTCAACTTCAGCATAGCCAATATACTTAAAAACCAAAATGGGATTTTTGCTGACGCTAGGTACTAGCATTTTATAATTTCCTTCTGCATCTGTCACTGTTCCACTACTAGTGCCTTTTAACATAATATTTACCCCTGGCATTGCGAGATTAGCTTCATCAATAATTTTACCAGTGACTTCAATCTCCTGTGCATTCAATAAAAATGAATACATCAATAGGAGTATAAACATAAAGTGGTAGTGCTTCTTCATAAATTATGAAATTGGATGAAATGTGAAAATAGGTTAAAATTCAGGAGATTGACGTCGTAGCCTCTAAAATTTATTAACATGTGTGAGGGGAAAACAAGAAGAAAAGAAATTATCTTTTACCTATTTCATCTCTGATACTAGCTGCTTTTTCATAATCCTCTTCCTCAAGAGCTTTATGCAATAGCTTCTCTAACTCGGGCGTCGAGAATGTAGTATAATCATTAGGATTTTGATGAACTGCAATGGGACTTCTGTCCTCTATTGACTCTACATCTTCAGCAGTAATCTCAGTGTCTTCGATAAAGACCCCTGCAGTTTCTAAAATCGTCTCATAAGTATAGATAGGACATTTAAATCTTGTGGAGAGGGCCACTGCATCAGAGGTGCGAGAATCGAACTCATAAGTTTCGTTATTATGACGACAAATAATGGTCGAATAAAAAATACCATCTATGAGATTATGAATAATGATTTCTTCAATATTCACTTCAAATGAGAAAAGCATATCACGCATCAAATCGTGCGTCAATGGACGCGTAGGAACAATATTCTCCAAAGCAATCGCAATTGCCTGCGCTTCACCACTTCCTATCACGATAGGAATTCTGCGCTTCCCTTCTTTTTCGCCCAAAATCACTACAAAAGAATGTGATTGCGTCACGCTATGGGTAAGGGATATTATTTCTAGTTCAATTTTATTCATACAGCATCAATATAGGAGCAACCCGTTTCTATCTCTTCATAAATATATAACTTTTTTAAAAACTAGTGAGAGGCTGCCTTAAATTTTTTATATGCCTCTACTAACTTGGGCAACACAGACGCTGCATCACCCACCACACCATAATCCGCAGCTTTGAAAAAAGGAGCTTCAATATCTGTATTGATTACCACAATTACTTTTGAGCCATTTACGCCCGCCAAATGTTGTATAGCCCCAGATATACCAGCCGCTATATACAAATTAGGTCTAATTGTAAAACCTGTTTGTCCAACGTGCTCATGGTGAGGTCTCCAATCCACATCTGCCACGGGTCTTGAGCAGGCAGTAGCTGCGCCCATTTCTCTAGCCAACTCTTCTATTGGTCCCCAATTCTCTGGTCCTTTTAAGCCACGTCCTCCACTCACCACTAACTCAGCCTCTGTCAAAGAAACTGTACCAGTAACCTTTTCAACGCTTTTAATCACAGTAGTAAAATCTGCATCTGATACACCTGTTGAAAAAGCTTCTATTGTTGCTGTATTCACGCCAACCACTTTTTGTAAAGTATTCGGTGTTAAGGCAATTACTTTTTTCTCAGTTAATATTTGAACATTTGCCATGGCTTTTCCGCTGAACACATTTTTGCGGACAATGAAACCAGCAGAGGTATTAGGCAAGGCTGTAGCACCTGCCACCATTCCGGCTTTCATTCTAACAGATACGCGCGGTGCAATGGCTTTTCCATTTTGATTGTAAGATACAACAACAACATCCGCATTTACTGAAGTGCTAGCAGCAACAATTGCTTTAGTAATCGCTCTGGTATCAAATTGATCAAATTTCGTATTTGCATCGTGCAAAACCTTTGTAATACCTACATTACCTAAATTTGCTAATTCGGTTGCATCATGAGTTCCCAATGCAATCGCAATGGCTTCCGTACCCAAAAGCTTGGCTGTTTCCGCCGCATAAAAAGCTGCTTCTATCGAGGTTTTCTTTACTCTATTTTCGTTTGATTCTATATATACAATTACTGACATCTCTTTATATTGATTGATTTTTAAATTAAATTACTTTCGCTTCTTCGTGTAACAATCGGACTAACTCGTCCATATCTTCTGGTAACACCATTTTACATGCTGTTTTTTGTGGTGCCAATTCGAAACTACTAATCGTTGTTAAAGCTTCACCCGCTGAAGCTACTACTGTCAGAGATTTCGTTCGCGCACCCATAATACCTTTCATGTTTGGAATGCGTTGTTCAGCCATTCCTTTTTGTGCTGCAATTACACATGGTAATGGAATTTCAACAATTTCTTTACCACCTTCAATATCTCTTGCTACAACGGCTTTCCCATTCTCAATATCTAATCTACTGGCTAAAGTAACATAAGATATATCCATCATTTCGGCGATCATACCGCCAATTTGTGTACCATTATAATCAATGGTTTCCTTGCCTGTAATCACTAAATCGAAAGATTTGTCTTTCGCATATTCATAAATATTATGTGCTACTTGATAGGCGTCTGTGGCCTCAGCATCAATACGCACTGCATCAGTAGCACCAATCGCCAATGCCTTTCTAATAAACTGTTCGCTATCTGCAACTCCTTGATGAATAACAGTAACAGTGCCACCCTCCTTCTCCACAATCTCTAAAGCACGCACCAAGGCATACCATTCGTCTGTTGGATTTAAAATAAAAGTGACATTATCTGTTGCAAACTTTGTATTACCGTCTGTGAAAGCAATCTTTGCGGTAGTGTCTGGCACTTTACTAATTGGCACTAAAATTTTCATTTGCTCTTGATTTATATTGTAATAATAATGTTTATTGTGAAAGAGGTGCAAAATTATGGAAATTTGCACTTTAGAACAATATTATTTTAACAATTTGATGACAGAAAGGTTGCAGAAATTGATAGAAATGAACGACAAAAAGGAAACTGATTTCCTCCTTTTTGCGATTGCAAAGGAATATGAAGCAGATGGGTTATTGGAGAAAGCTTTAGATTGCTATGCTCGATTGCTGATGAATTACCCCAATTATGTCGGCACTTATTATCATTATGCGAGTTTATTGCAAGAACAAAACAATAATGCTGAGGCTACTAACATCATCGCAAAAGGGTTAGAAATATGTATCTTGCAAGGCGACAAGCATGCTGCTAGCGAGTTAGCATTTTTACTAGAAACCGAAGAAGATTAAATCTTATATTTAGACAAACCAGCGAAAGCATACGCATTTATTATAGGAATGATGCCAAGTAAAATTACACAAAAAGTAGATCATTATATTGCGGAGAAAAAACTTCTCCATCCGAAAAAGACATATCTACTGGCTATTTCTGGCGGATTAGATTCAATGATCCTATGCCACTACTTTCTAGAAAAAAAATTAAGCTTTGCCATAGCGCATTGCAACTTTAATTTGCGTGGAAGTGAGTCTCAGCAAGATGAAGCATTGGTGAGAGATTTTGCAGAGAAGCACCACATTAAATTCCATCGTATCACTTTTCAAACAACCGAATTTGCTGAGGCAGAGGGCATTTCCATTCAAATGGCAGCCCGCCAACTACGTTATCAATTTCTAGAAGCGGAAAGAAAAAAATATTTTTTTGAAGCGATTGTTACTGCGCACCATAGCAATGATAATTTGGAAACTATTTTACTCAATTTCAGCAAAGGTACTGGTATCAGTGGTTTAAGAGGTATGCATGCAAAGAGTAAAGAACTCATCCGTCCATTTTTATGCATCAATAGAGCAGAAATTACTGCTTTGGGCAAGTCGTTGAATGTTGAGTATAGAGAAGATAGTTCCAATGCTTCAGACAAATATCAACGTAACTTCATTCGTCATCAGGTAGTGCCCTTACTCGAACAAATTAATCCGCAATTGAGTCAAGGTATTACACAACAAAGTGAATATGTGGCTGCTGCGGAATACATCTACAAGGCCTTTATACAAAAGAAACTTCATCGAATCATACAAATAGAAAATAACATCACCAAAGCACCTATCCGCGCTTTCCAACATCAAGTATATGGTAAAAATTTGTTGTTCGAATGGCTTAGCAATGTTGGCTTTCAATCGAACCAAATGCCAGACATCGTTCATGCCATACATATAAAACAAAGCGGCAAAATATTTCTTTCTACTACACATCAATTGAGTTGCGATAGAACATTTATGTACTTGATCCAAAAAGAAGATAATGCCTTTATACCCTTGTCAGTAGAAGATTTAAGGGAACAAGAACTCATCATACAAAACAAAAAAATAACATTTTCTATCCAGCAGACTCCTGCCAAAAGCTTTGATGAAACAAATCAAACGGTATATTTAGATGCCGATAAAATTACATTACCTCTCCTTATCAGGACATGGAATCAAGGCGATTATATGTATCCACTGGGAATGAAAATGAAGAAGAAAAAACTCAGTGATTTGTTTTCCAATCAAAAAGTACCCAATCACCAAAAGCAATCCCTACTTGTATTTGAAAGCGGTAAAAAAATTATTTTTGTCGAAGGAATTCACCTCGATGAACGAAGTAAGCTGACAGAGAAAACAAACAACTACCTAAAGATAAGTGTTACCAATCTTGCTAAATAAAATTATTTTTTTGGCAGCTCAGGATGCTTTAAAAACCCGCACCTGATTGGGTATTCCGCTTATAGTCAGCAAAGCTGAGCTATCTCTGCACCAACTGCTGCAAGCATTTTGTTCTCTTTTTATCAAACTTAACGAAAGCGACTTCCTTATTTATCAAGGTAAGACTCTTTACATTTGTTTGAGTGAAGCACACAAAAAAAACAGTCTAACGCTTGATATCTGTCATGTTATAAAAGATAAAAATAAAGTTTTAGATAGGGTAGGCAATTTTAACAGATAAAAAAGCTAGAACCACTTTATCAAAAAGCTCAATTTTTAGCAGCATCTATTATACCATACAATAAAGTCAAAATTTCTTACTTTTGACTGTTCAACAAGTTTTAAACTAGCCATGATAGCTATAAAGGCTTAAAAAATATCTGCTATCATCAATCCAAATATATTTTACAAAATGAACCTACTTTTTTCGTAAAAATGCGTTCAGCTATCATCATAGGGGCGGGTATTGCAGGTATTGCCACGGCTTTGCGCCTCAGGGCAGCAGGTCTTGCAGTGGATGTTTTTGAAGCCAATAACTATCCTGGTGGTAAGCTACATGCTTTTGAATTAGAAGGCTATCGTTTTGATGCAGGACCTTCACTTTTTACCTTACCTGAGCTTGTAACAGAGCTCTTTCTATTGTTTGGTGAAAAACCAGAGGATTTTTTTCAATATCACCGTAAAGAATCAGTATGCAATTATTTTTGGGAAGACGGTATGCGCTTTGTAGTTAATGCCGATCGAGAGATTTTTGCCAAAGAAGCTGCAACTAAATTTGGAGTAGAGGCAACATCAATACTTGCTTATCTAAAAAAAAGTCAAAAGAAATACGAACTCACCTCTCCTATATTTCTTGAAAAATCGCTTCACAAAATTGGCACCTATCTTTCAATGGATACCCTAAAAGCAATGGTACAAATGAGCCATTTAGATATTGGTACGAACTTAAATTCACTCAATGAATCAAACATTAGCGAGCCTCATCTGATTCAGTTATTCAATCGTTATGCCACGTACAACGGCTCGTCGCCCTATCTTACACCAGGCATCATGAGTATGATTCCGCATTTAGAGCTACACAAAGGCACTTATTTCCCAAAAGACGGTATGCATAGCATCACCTCTAGTCTCTACCAACTAGCATTAAGAAATGGCATTCAATTCCACTTTGACCAAAAGATAGAGCAAATATTAGTAAAAGAAAAGCAGGCTGTTGGTGTTAAAGTAAACGACAATCAACATTTTGCGGATTTCATAGTTTCGAATATGGATATAGTTTCGACCTATAAAAAATTATTACCAGAAGAAACACCACCTGAGCGCACCATACAGCAGGAGCGTTCTAGCTCCGCTGTGATATTTTATTGGGGTATTCGAAAACAGTTTGACGAACTAGATCTGCACAACATCTTTTTTAGCAACAATTACCGAAAGGAGTTTGCTCATTTGTTTGAACACAAAACCATTTACGAAGACCCCACTGTATACATCAACATTAGCTGCAAAGAATTGCTAACCGATGCACCGGAAGGGAGCGAAAATTGGTTTGTGATGATCAACGCCCCAGGTGACTTTGGGCAGGACTGGGAATTATTTGTGGCGCAGGCTCGCCAAAACATTATTGCTAAAGTAAATCGCTTGCTTGGTGTCAATATAGAGCCGCTTATTGAGGTTGAAGAGGTGTTGACACCTCCCTTAATCGAACAACGAACCAGAAGCTACCAAGGTTCGTTATACGGTGCAGCAAGCAATTCGAAGTTTTCTGCTTTTCTCAGGCACTCCAATTTTTCTAGAAAGATTAAACATTTATATTTTAGCGGAGGCTCTGTACATCCAGGAGGAGGAATTCCTTTGTGCCTGCTTTCTGCAAAAATTACCTCAGATTTAATCACTTCAGCCTCATGATTAAATTATCATCACTTTCATTCTCATCAAGGAAGAGCCTTATATCTATCTTTATCATTTGGTTGGTAACCATTTCAGGCATGATAGGAATCTGGCTTGGTTATGGCGCTTGGTTTTTACCCAAAACTCCCTTCAACTTATTACTTGGTGTAGTGCTTTTATACTGGAATTTTCCGATAAAAAATGGCTGGAAGAGTTTGATAATCTGGACCATTATTTATCTTATTGGAATGAGTACTGAAATCGTAGGAGTGAATACAGGCCTTCTTTTTGGAAACTATAGCTATGGAAATAACCTTGGGCTTAAATTATTTGGTGTGCCCCTGCTCATTGGTATCAATTGGGTAGTTTTAACCTTTCTTACAGCTTCCATCTCTAGGCGTTTTATCCCCTACAAATGGCCAGCAATAATTTGTGGAGCGATACTGATGGTAGGACTCGATTTTTTTATAGAACCTATCGCTCCTATCTTTGATTATTGGCACTGGGAAACAGGTCATGCTCCATTTAGAAACTTTGTAGATTGGTTCTTTGTTTCCTTATTTATGCAAGTACTTGTCATGAATGATTTACCTGAAAAAGAGCATGCACTTCCTCTCCATCATTTTATTTCACAAATGCTGTTTTTTACTTTTTTTTATGCAATCTACCAACTTTGATGTCGCCATCATTGGGGCAGTAGCTGCAGGCCTCCACTTTGCGCTAACTATGTGTAAGGAAGAAGAAAAAACTCCTTGATTTATTTTCCAACCAAAAAGTACCCAATCACCAAAAGCAAGTCCTACTAGTCTTTGAGAGCCATCAGAAAATTATTTTTGTCGAAGGCATTCGTATCGACGAACGATTTTCAATCACCGAAGTAAGCACCCATTTTTAAAAATCAGCTTACAGAATATACACGAATAAAATACAATGTTTTTTTGGGCAGCTCAGGTTGCGTTAAATACCCGCACCTGACCGGGTGTTCCGCTTATAGTCAGCAAAGCTGAGCTACCGCTTCACCCCCTGCTGCAAATTATTTTTGAAAGAGTCAACTTATTTATTCAAATCTGAAGATCTGTTGACGCTTAAGCGCAGTCTGGAGACTACGCTTAGCAAAAGTACTAGCGGGGATAAATATAAATTCCGTTGTCTTAAAAAAAATCTAATTTTGAAACCTAGAGCTTAATATTTCTAGTTCTCACAGTCTAAAACTATGGACAATTCAAAAAAATAAATATAAGTTAAATGAATTTACTTTTTCAAAATATGAAAGAAAAAACAAGTTTTATAATTCTGTTAACTTGTTTGTTTTTTATGCCTCAATTAACCAAAGCGCAATATACAATCAATACAGTTCATGCAAACTTAAGCGACTGTGATACGATGACTAGAGGTATATTTATTATTTGGTGGGACAAAGATTTTAACTATTCTGCACAGGCAGATGAGATGTTGGACTCCATGCTAACTTTTAGAGATATTTGTTTGAACGATTTAGGAATGCAAGACCCACTTAGTGCACTAGATGGTTTTTACTGCAATATTTACTTTCATACACCTGGAAATTCAGCTGACTTTTTCTTTACTAATTTTCCTGAATGGGGAAATGGTGTTGGAGGAGATAGTAACGGCTATCCGTTCATGACATTGCCTAATTTTGTTTTAGGTGATTGGAGAAATCTTGCCCATGAAACATTTCATATTTTTCAGTCACATGGTATGTGGGATGTTACTCCTGGTATTTATCTTACAGACGATGGTGGTTGGTATGTAGAAGCCATGGCAAGTTGGTTTGCCTATTTTCGTTATCCGAACTCAATAACTTCATTTATAGAGTCTGAAATTTTAGTACGCCTTCCACATGTACCTATTTGGCTAGGATGGGCGAACCGACCAAGTTACTATCCTAATAATTGGCAAAGGCAAGTTCATCAATACGCCTTGTCGACCTATTTTTACTATCTCACAAACAATGCGGGAATTCTTGAGAGCGATCTCGTATCTGTTTTTTACTGTGGAACTTCCTTATCACCCCAAGAATACTTGTTTAATCAAATAGGAGGAGCAGCTTTTAGGAATCATTTTATTGACTGCGCAGCACACATGACAAATAATTTTGACTTTCTTCAACCTTCTCAAGCAGCTAGAGCCCAAGATGAATGGGATACCTATGCAGATCCATTGGATGATAATCAATTTCTGCAGACATATACCGATACAGGGAGTGATGGATGGTTTCGACCAGCTGATTCACTAACAACCAATGCGTGGTCATTTAACACTTATAAATTATTAAACACAAAGACCGAAACTTATACTTTTGAAATTAATGGAGATGTGATGGGAACATACGGCGATTATTCCTTCTTTCAAGGAAAAGTATTGGTACAAAACAGCGTTTCAGGAGCAAGATTTTACAACTTAGTCATGAGTAATACCTATCAAGGCACTCTTAGTCTAAACTTTACATCTAGTGATACGGCAATTTATTTCATTATTGCTTCTATGCCTGAAATATTTCAAGATAGCAACCTAAGATTTCAGCAATTCCCATACGAAATGAGAATCAATACGGGAAGCATTATTGGAATCGCCGAAATAGGCATTCCCACTACAAAATTTGAAATAGCAAGATATAATATCTGGGGTCAAAGAATTGATCAGAATGTTGGCGGATTGCAATTTATCTTATACAATGACGGAAGTACAAAGAAGTATTTTTCTCAAAAATAAATACTTTCGGTTTCAACCAGTCAAACTATCGCCAGATAAGCATAACTCTCATTTACCTTAAATGTCTTTTCACTTAAAAAATGCTAGAGTGACACCGGCCTCTGGAAAAAGCGTTAAAATTAAGTTACTAAAATAAAAAATCTAGGATTGGCTTTTTTGTAACAAGATCATTTTATATGACCATTGCTTTTTCTTCAATGCCAAATATTGATACTTACCCGACAAAAAATGAGTCTTGGCAAACCTTGAAGTGTTGTGGGTTAAGTTATATAAATTTGAAGGAAGCCATCCCAGTAAATAGGCCAGGTACATGCGTCTCGAAGAAGGCAGAATCTCTTTTGAGAAATCAATCTCATGTAGCAGTTTGAAGCCCGTTTTGATGGCTTCATCGGTAAAATTGGTTGGATTATTAAATTCACTAATCGCCCATGTTTTTCTCCATTTGAGTATATACTTATTAGGGTCTAAACTACCTTCGGATGTCAAAAAATAATCACTCACTACTAGCTTTCCTCCAGGTTTAAGTATTCGATAAGCTTCTCTCAAAAAAGAAGACTTTGGTGAAGCATGACAAGAACTTTCACATGCCCAAACGACATCAAAAGTATTGTCGAGATAGTTGGTTTTAGTGAAATCTTGAATACTTACTTCAATATTTTCTGTAAGCTGAGCCTTTACAACATTTTTTAATGAGGCTTTATATTGAATCTCACTTATTGTGATTCCTTTAACATGACATCCTATTGATTGAGCCAAGTAGATTGCTGCCCCAGCTACACCACAACCTGCGTCGAGCACCAAATCTGTGGAGCTAATGCCAGCAAGATTTCCTAACTCGACATTAGTATTATATAAAGCCTCCTTAAAATTTTTAGTATCAGGATACCATATTCCATAATGTAGGGACTTGGTCTCTGCTAAATTCCACCAAATTTGATAATGAATTTGGGTTTGGCAATAATAATCTGCAATATCTTTTTGACTAAACACACTACAAGATATAGAATCTAATTGATTTTTCAATACATGAAATGAGAGGTAAAAAAGCAAAGACTCTAAGGCACTTCTTAAATGCTGAGTCTATTTTTTAGCTCCACACTAAAATTTTCTTTTAAAAGATTGAATGAAAGAATATTACTTCTTTGCCTTTCGATGGGAATAGCGCATCCATTCAACTATTGCAACAGTGACTAAAGCGAGAACAGTGACTACAACGATAACTTGATTCCACTGAGTGGAAATATTTATTCCGAACAAAATGGGTAAGAGCACCACTATAAATAAAAAAAAATAGGCATAGACCCGTAAGTTATCAAGTTTTTTCTGAGTCATACTTTCTATTTATTTTTTAGTGGCATCAACTCAAAGTTCTGAAATCTCAAGAAATTTAATTGATTATTTTCATACATGTCGATATCAGATCCTGTTTCGAATTTACTATACTTTACTGGCACAAATTTAAAATGTGTGGTTAGACCTTGATAATCTATTTTGTCAAAATTTTCCTTAATATTCAAACCAAATCTTTGTAGTACGTCTACAGTAAACATCATCACATCATAGCCCAAATAGCTATTCTCCTCTGGGTTATAGCCGTGTGCTTCCCGAAAATTCTTATTAAAAACCTTAACTTCCGCATTTGAGGTGTCGCCATAGCTTACTTTTGTCAGAATAGGTTCTGCATGATTCATAGATATACAATTAACATTGTCATATTCTGTCCATGAAGGAAAACCAAACAAATCTACTTTATCTAAGTTGCCTGATACCTTATCCATTGCTAAGTTGATAAAGGCTTCATTAAATGAAGGCACTAGAATAATATTATGATTACCAGTATACATTGTACTTAGCGATTTTTTGCTACTCTCGCTACCTGTCACCAAAGTATCACAAAACAATTGTTCATTTTTCGGCTTCGATTTATTAAGCATAGCCACATAATCAAAAATAGTCGCTGCGTAGGAGCGCTCTTCGTCTGTGGCGCGGCACATCACTAAAACGCTTCCGAATTTATACTTCTCTACAAAATAATCTACCATTGCTTTTAAATGCATATCTAAAGTAGGCGCCAATTTGAAATGATATGGGTTTGCGATAGTAACATACTTGGAAGTAGAGAGCGGTGAGAAATTATAAATATTATTTTCTTTACAAAAGTCAGCTACCAATTTTGCATTTTGAGTATGGGCTGGTCCTATTATAACATCCATAGTTTTAAGTGTACTATCCTTTAAAATGTCTTTAGTGACATCTTCGTTTTTTTTATCATCAAAAACACGTAAACTAATTTTTACTTTTGCGTCATGTAGATTAGAAATAGCCATTCTAACGCCATTATAAAAATCGACAGAAATTTTTGTTTCTTTTGGGATTGTCCATTTTTTGACGCCATTTTCAGACATTTCTTTTATTCCAGCGGCCATACTGCCCCATCCAGCATCTGAACTGAAAGGTAAGATGAGCGCAACATTATAAACCGCTTTTCGTACAATTGTATCTGCGGATTTATCAACTTTATGATTAGTCCTTTTGTCTTCAATCTTTACTTCGGTATTTACTTCAACAGAATTGGGTGTTGCAACATCTTTTTTATTAACCACCTCATCCACCTTTATTTTTATGGTAGTAGTAGTATCTGCATCAAAAATAATTACATCTTCTTGCTGATACAACTTTCTTCCCTTCTGAGCAGAAGCAACAAAAGTAAAAAACAGAATGATTAAAATAAATAAACTGCGCATGAAAAAAGAATTAAATTAATAGATGCTCGTGTAAAAAATTATTCCCATTCAATGGTTGCTGGTGGCTTAGAGCTAATATCATAAACCACTCTATTAATCCCTCTCACTTGATTGATAATTTCATTAGAAACTTTTGCTAATAGACTATGAGGCAAATCGCTCCAATCTGCAGTCATCCCATCTGTACTTTGGACACATCTGAGGGCAACTGCGTTTTCATAGGTCCGCTCATCTCCCATTACTCCAACACTTTTTACTGGCAACAAAATTACGCCACTTTGCCATACTTTGTCATAGTAACCACTCTCCTTCAAATTAGAAATAAAGATGGCATCTGCTTCTTGAAGAATTCTAACTTTTTCGGGAGTAATATCACCTAAAATACGGATAGCTAGACCGGGGCCCGGAAAAGGGTGACGATTTAAGATATCTGGAGCCAAGGCTAATTCTCTTCCTGCTTTTCTGACCTCATCCTTGAACAGATATCGCAATGGTTCTACAATGCTTAATCCCATTTTTTCTGGTAGTCCACCAACATTATGATGCGATTTAATCGTCACAGAGGGGCCATGTACAGAAATAGATTCAATCACATCTGGATAAATAGTGCCTTGTGCTAACCACTTTGCATTTTCAATAAGTTTGGCTTCTTTTTCAAAAACTTCAATAAATATTCGACCGATTACTTTTCTCTTTTGCTCTGGATCGGAAATATCTTTTAACTCATCTAAGAAAAGTGCTGCAGCATCCACACCCTTCACATTTAATCCTATACCTTCATATGCCTTCATTACCTCACTGAACTCGTTTTTTCTAAGTAGTCCGTTATTGACAAAAATGCAATGCAAATTCTTTCCAATGGCACGATGCAACAATAAGGCAGCTACAGAAGAATCAACCCCACCCGATAAGCCAAGTATTACTTTGTCTTCCTTAAGTTTCAATTTTAACTCGTTTATAGTTTGCTCCACAAAAGAAGCGGGTGTCCAATCCCCTTTACATCCACAAATATCGAATAGATAAGAATGTATAATCGAAGCACCTTCTGTGGTATGATACACCTCAGGATGAAATTGCAGCGCATAGACTTGATGATTGTATTGCCCAGTTTTCGATCGATAGACGGCAGTAGGTATGGATTCACTTCTTGCTACTAGCTCAAAATTTTCAGGAAGAGCTGTTATGGTATCACCATGCGACATCCAAATTTGACTATTGTCGCTCATATTTCGAAGTAAGGAATCATCCTCAATGATTTTCACTAGATGCGCTCTTCCATATTCACGAGTAGCACTTTTTTCGACCTTACCCCCACAATTTTTAGCAATCAATTGGGCACCATAACAAACAGCCAAGACAGGTTTCTGTTGAAAATAAGAAAGCACATCAATATCAGGAGCTTCCTCTTGCATTACCGAAAACGGGCTACCAGAGAAAATAACACCTTTTACACTCACATCCAGCTCCACTTTTTTTGAAAAAGGGATAATTTCGCAGTAAACATTTTGTTCTCTTACCCGACGAGCAATCAATTGTGTATATTGAGAACCAAAGTCTAGGATGATAATTTTTTCTTGCATAGGATGCAAAAATAGATGATTTTGGGACAAATATATAGATTCATTCTAAATATAGATTGTGGATTATGAAAAGGAATTGTGGATAAAATAGACGAATTCAAAGCCTCGTAAATGCTATTTTTGACATTCACTTTTTAAGTATAAATATTTTAATTATTATGAAAAAATTATTTACGTTATCGTTGATGATCGTAACCTTGATGACAATTTCATTTTATGCGAAAGCACAAGATGAAACAATTGTTTTAAATGAGTTCGACAATACCATGCTAGAGAATATGGTGTTTGACAAGATAAACGAGTTCCGTACCGCGAGCAAATTAGAAAACTTAACGCGAAATGCTAAACTAGACAAAGCGGCAAATTCACAAGCAATGGAATTCAAGGAATTCATGAAACTTGATCCTAATGATGACCTTTCTGCTCGTTTGAAAAAAGTAGGTGGTAACGGAAAAGCTGATGGAAATTCCCTCATATTCACCGTTAGTAAAGGGAAAGACATGTTGACTTACCAAGATGCTGCCGCTCAGATCGCAAGTAAGCTAACAGCTGGAAAAGCTTCTCAGAAAAAAATATTAATGGCAAATTACTTTTATACTGGTGTTTCTATTGTGTTAGATGTTGAGAAGAAGAAAGTATATGTTTCTCAAGCTTTAGGCGGTTTGGATGTTGCTGGCGGTGACATGAAAAAACTATACAAAACATTGCCCATTAAGATCAATACTAAGTCAAAACTATTGGGTGCGAATGATAAAGATTGCAAACAATGTGAGAAATTTACTCAATTCAAGAAATTATACAATGGCATTGAAATTAAAGCTGGTAAAGTGTATTTGACATATGACAATTTAAAAGAATTAAAACAATTATTGAAGAGAGACAATGACGGATTAGCAGTTGAATTTGTTGTGAGAAAACAATACAGATGTGAAGGCGAGAATATTTATAACGCTGCGATTCCTACAAGAGGTGCTGTTGTGAAACCTACTTTTAGTGCTAAAATTATTGGTCCTAAGAAAAATCTAGCTGAAGGTGGCGAAAAAGCCAAATCATACTATGGCATCATAGGGAAAGTAAAGAAAAGTCTGTTAAAAAAACTTCCTGAGGATTATGAATACAATGTTTTGGTGATTCAAAACGGAACAATTTGTAAATCTGTAAAAAGAAGTTATGTAGATGATGGCGGTCAGAAATCGATGACTATCCTATCAATTTTCCCTGACTCTGCTATTTTAAATCCAGGTGGATGGATACCAACTAACGAAAAAGGAGTGATAAATTTCAAAATACCATTCGAAGTAAATAAATCTGATTATGTAGCCGCCGACATCAAACCGTTAATGGATGCATTGAATGAGCCAAAATACAAAATCAATAATATAGTGATTGATGCGCACTCTTCGTTGGAAGGAGATACTTCAAATAATACTAGATTACAACAAAAACGTGCGGAGAGTATTTTAAGAGCGATTCAAAGCATGGGAAAAGCAGACAGTAATTTGGTTAAAAATCAAAACATCACTACATCAAATGGTTGGGATATTTGGCAATTACAAGTTAAGAACAATAAGGACTTGGCCTACTTCAAAAACATGACTTATGATGAAATAATCAGTAATTTAAAAGATTCCGAAGTATTCAAAAAGTTAGATACTATTTTGAAGGCACAGCGTTTTGCCGGTGTTAAAATGGATGTTACTTATGATGCGACAGGTGCGAATGAGCAGCCATTTGTTTTATCTCAATTGAAGAAAGCGATTGATGCTAAAGATGGTGCAAAAGCATTGAAAATTCAACAATTTGCAATAAGCAGAATATTAAGTAAAAAATATGATGCCGCACCATTTGTCTCCATGGTGATTCCTCAAAATCCAAACTTTACTTCCTTGATTGTAAATCAGATGTTCCTTGATAATGCAATCAACCAAGGTGGTGAGTTATCTATTGCCGTAAGAGCAAGATTTGAAGACCTATACAAAAAAGCACCTGAGAATGGTTTTGCTGCATTCAATAAATATTTATATGATGTTAAGTTTGGTGAGTTGAAAGATGAAAAACAAATCAAAGAGACTCAAAAAGGCATTGATGCTTTGTATGCAACAAAAATCCCTCAGAAGTATGCTGATGCTTTGAATTTAGAATATCAATTCAAAATTATGGGTTACTTTGACTCAGTAGACAATAAAAATCCAATGATTGCAGAGAGCATGGAGCGAATTAAAAAAGTATTCAATGTAGAAGGTTCGTCATGGCAAAATGCTTTGAAGTTGGGCTATCTTTTCATTGCAAATAATGATTTGAAATATGCTACCAAAATTTTGGCTCCATTTATCCAAACTGAAGGCGTGAATCCAGAATTATACTTTACCTATCTAACAGCAGCCGCTCCAGAAGAGAAAAATGTTTTCTCTAAAGATTTCAGAATTGCAATGGACAAAGCAAAAGAAGCAGATAAAGAGAGATTCTGCAAACTGTTTGGGGCACCAAAACTCAGTTTCCAATATTTAGAGAACCCACTGATTAAAGAATCGTATTGTGCTACTTGTAACTAAAATTTAGAATCACCACATATAAAAAAAGCCTCTCGAATCGTCGAGAGGCTTTTTTTTGATGATTATTAACGATTCAAAACTTCTATAAATCGATGTTTGTTGTTAATAAATAATCATAGTATGAAATAAACAATGTTAGGTATTCCCGCATGCAATTACAAAAGATATGCATTCAAAATGATGAAGCGAATCATT